>NZ_JAGGQX010000024.1:9311-32657 GCF_018613095.1 Bacillus sp. ISL-75 | reverse complement strand
ATTTTCATGGTAGTTCAACAAGCACCTTCTATTTTATTGCACATTTTCCTCGTATTGCGAGTTTAAAATCAATTGATTCTTTTTTTAAAAATCCACGTCTGCCCGTTACATATCAACATATGTCTCATAATATAAAAGTACTCATAAAGAGAATCATCTCAAAAGAAGTGTCTGAATGATGCTTCTTTTTTTAATTCCCAAGTAAAAAACACACAATTACATATGCATTATTAGAAGAAGACAATTCACCATTATAAAAATCAGTCTTGCAATCCAACATATTCTTTTAAAATTCTTTCCCCGTCATCATCAAGTTCGCAATAAACATTACCTTTGTCATCTTTTATTTTCGGCAAAATCGGAAGGCTAATAATGGATCCGTCAGCATTTTTTAGACTGAGATTTATTTTGACAGCCTCAAATGTCTTCTTTAAAGATGAAAAGTCCTTCACTGTTGTCCTAATTTTTATTTCCCCCATTGTACGGCTCTTAATATGAAAGGTTATAACAGGAAAAGTTGAATCGGACATACATTTTCACTATCCATTCATATATGATATATAGGCATATAGTACCACAAAAGAATAGTTTAGTGAAAAAAAAGAGCCAAAAGGCTCTAAATTAGAGTTATAGACTATTCAATTCGGAAAAATGAACTAGTTTAACTTGATTATTAAGTGCTCCATTTTCTACAATTTCACAGTAACCAGATGCATATTGAATAAGCAAAATATACTCTTTCCCTTGAAAATAAACACGTGTCTTCTCCATTTAAACCACTTCCAATTACTTTTTACCTGATTTTAAATTATAATGGTACCTTTGTCTGTGAATATTTTACAACAAATAGGTCTATTTCCATTAAAATCTGCTTTATGTCATTAAAACGTAGCTTGCCTATTACAAAGTCGCTATTTTTTATTGAACTAAACTGACCTTTAGCTGAATAAGAAAAAGCCACCAAGAATTTTTGGTAGCTGGATCTTCAACACTAGCACTCGTTAATTAAAGAAGTACTTTATGTCGCAATTAGCTGCTATTCTGCCACATTAGTTGAACAAATATAAAATAATTAATAAACAAACGTTTTTACTGATTCAGATGTCCAAGCATATATTACTAGAAAACATAAATATACACTATGTCATTTAACTGACATAAATAATTAAAAGGAGGTGATTAGAATGGTGGCTCTAGCTTTACAAGAATTCACAACACCTGCTAATACAATAGTAATTGCTGACACCGCAGCACTGCCAGGGACTCTACCAACACCTGCTGTTTTTACACCACCTTCAATAATATCTCCAGCTATTGATGGGAACCTAGCTTATATTTGGTCTCCTTTTACTGCATCTGGACAAACAGTAACATTTCGAAGCACTTTTTTTGTAGACCTTCCACTTGTTAGTGCAGTTGTACCCGTTAGTGTTTTTTATGCATTTGCAGCTAATGGAACTGCCACAGTAACTGCACCTGTATCTATCGGATATGCTTCAAACCCAGGACGCTATCTCGGTGAAATAACAGTACGTTCTTTAGTCTAGTTTTAACAAATTCGGTGAAAATGAAATAATAATAATTTTTATTAAGGAGTGAGACCCACTTGTTATGGTGGGTCTTTTCTTTGTTCCACTAACCTGCTTCGTTACTTTAAGTACAAACCTTCACAATCTTTTCTAAAATTTAACATAGATATCCTATTTTCTTGATAGAAGCCTTTGCTCGCGTTGAGCAAAGGCTTTTTTTTTTGACGAGTTCCTTCTATTATATTGTGGTACTTTTCAATTCTCTTTCGTACTCTTTAACTAACTTATAAAATGTTGTCTTTTTAACCCCTATTTCTTGCATCGCTCTGTCCGCGTTGAAAACATTGGATAAATCGTACTATGAATCAAAGCCATAACATTTCCAGAGCAAAGTATCATTTTTAAACACAATTTGACCTTAACCAAAGATTGTAATTTCCCTATTATTAATATCTAACACTTCAATCTTCACAATACCACCAAGATTATGTGACACTAAATCAGACAATGCTTTAAGCGCCATATGAAACTCATCGCTTCTTGTTTCATCTATTAATTCAATACAGAGGAATGCATTTTTCGTATTTTCTGTTAGCATCGTCCTCAGAGCTTCACGCCAATTCCAGCATCTGCATATTGCACCGTCATCATCTTTATAAACAATTTCACCTTCATATGGCGAAGCATTTTCATTATTCCCCAATGGGATAAACGGTTCGTTACCATTTGCCTGCGTTAGCCGAATATCGCCTACAAAAGTGTCGATATCTTCTCCACCACACGGAAGCCCATAACGCAATGAAATTGAATTATAGATGTCAACAAGCGGGTTTATTGTTCCGATATGATTGCCATTTTTCACTCTTTTTAATAAAGCTTCAATGGAACACCTTGCCCCTTTCTTTGTCTTGAATTTCTGAAAAGCTTCTCGCCAAACGAATATGACTGGATTACTACTGAATTCCTCCAGACTGAGAAATTTATGTGCTTCTTTCTCTGCCTCCTGCAGCAGCTTCTCGTAGATTTCAACGTCCATTATTGAATTATCAATCCCCTGGCAAATAACGGTGCCTATTTTTGCATGAGGGAATAACGACCAAAAATCATTTTCAATGATAAATCTAGGCATAAAATATCTCTCCATTTCATTTTACTTATTGTCTTGGTAGACTCACTATTTGTTGTGTCACAACACGATAAATTTCATCATAACACTCTTATGTTTTGGAGGGGCTCGCAAAGGCGCAGATTACCCCTAGAACAATATAAAGATAACCAGTTATCCGATTCTGTAACTTTGAACTCATTTTACTACCCAGAATCCGCTTTCTAATACTTGCTGCAAGAACTGCATACAGACCATCACTAATAAAAGCTAGGATAATAAATATAATTCCTAAAAGCAAAAATTGTACTGCGACTGATCCAGAAGAAGGTGATATGAATTGCGGAAAGAAGGCTAAAAAAAAGAGTGCTGTCTGAGGATTCATTATTTCTACGAGCGCTGATTGGTAAAAAATCTTTAATAATTTTTTGCGAGGGGCTTTTGGAATTTCTGAAGTCGTTCTATCAGATGTAGAAAATAAAGTCTTACACCCCAGATAGATAAGATAAGCAGCACCCAAGTATTTAACGATATTAAAGGCTGTTGCTGATGTCATAAGGATCGCAGAAACTCCAATTGCTCCAGCTAAAACGTGAACAGAACCACCAAGAGATACACCAAGAACTAATACCAGGCCCGCTTTCTTCCCTTGATCTATACTCCATGCCATAATATATAACACAGCTGGTCCAGGTATTATTAACAACGTAGCAACAGCAATTACAAATAGCCAAATAGTTGAAAACTCCATAAAATAACGCAACTCCTTGTTGTATTTTTGCACATGAATTAATTTTGTTGCTCGTTTGGAAATGGAATCCTTTCTGGATTAGTCAAATCAATTGGTTTACGAGCGTCTAAAAAGGACATCCATGGAAGTAAAAAGGTTACCCCAACGATGCCTAAGATAATTTGTATCTCTAAAAAATGAAAAACCAGTGCTACACCTGTTAACCCGAAAACAGCCCATACTAAATCACCTAGAAGGGCTCCAACTTGTACCAAAAATGATGGCATAAATCCTCGTTTTAACCCTCTGCGTAAAGTTTCGATGTTGACTGCCCCAGGGGCTGCACTATAAACAAATCCAAGAAATCAATCCATAATAATTAGGCCAATCATTTAAATGGACCTTTCCGTCGCTCACGCATCCTCTGAGCAACCTGAATTTCCCCTTGTTCATTTGATTTTTCAAGCTCTGCAACTATCGATTTGTAATCAGCGTCACTACGATTCTGACTCATTTTGGCTGCAGCTTGAATAGCGGTGATTTCAATTTCAAAGCCAACTATTCCTCTCATTTCACTCTCAAGCAACTCTGGATCAAACGTATCCCAAAGCCGACCATTTTCTCGGTGAGACTCATAGTATTTAAGCATAGTATCCAAAGCTAATTTCAGCTCGTCCCCACTGATTACACGTGCTGTTCCATACGCATGTACAGCTAGATAATCCCATGTAGGAACCTCTTCAATCTCATACCAACTCGACGAAATGTAAGCGTGCGGTCCTTGAAAAATAAGCAACACATCACTATTTTTATCCAAAGTTTTCTTCTGCATGTTTCCGTATGCAATGTGCCCAGTCGCATAGATTTTCCCTTCATCTTCACGAATTTCCAACGGAATGTGCGTAGCCAAGGGGCGATGTTCATCAACAGTAATCAATAAGGCAAACGGATAAGACTTCATCATTTGAACTGCCTCATCATGATCCATACGATATTGCTTAGGAATGTACACTATAATCATCCTTTCAACTTGTATTTGGCCCGTTCGTAATATAAGGCAAAGTTAAATGCTTTTATTTACATTTTGTAGATTTTTCTTCATTAGAGATGCCACTTGTAGATTATCTTGATTAGAGGTGTTTTCTAGATGCTTAATAATTAATTCTTGACGTTCCACAGGATGATTTTGACTTAATTTAGCTTTTGCTTCAATCTTTGTGATTTTTATTTTGAATCCTACAATCCCTTTACTCATTCCTTCGATATAACTAGGTTCTACATCATTTAAATTGTATGGACTATCTGGCCTTTCATATTTATTTACCATGTCATTTAAAGAATCAAATATTACTTTTTGATCTTCGACAATTTCCATCTTTCCATATAAATGGATAGATACATAATTCCATGTGGGAACTGCCTTCATTGTTTCGTACCATGAAGGAGAAATATAACAGTGAGGACCTTGGAAAATCACAAGAACTTGTTGGTTTTCAATATCCTTCCATTGTTCGTTTGGGCGCGCAAAATGACCATATAAGGCACTCTCACCTTTATTTAATGTGAGTGGAAGATGGGTTGCGTATGGTTCTCCGTTGTGCTGAGAAAATAAAGTGGCAAAGCTGTATTTTTCGATAAAATCATAAATCATTTCTTCGTCATCTAGTTTAAAATGTTTAGGTATATACACGATTTAGCTCCTCCTTAATTAAGCCTTTGTAATTGGTGGTATCAATATAAGATATTTTATAATGCAAACTGACATATAAAAAGGTACAATTATTAATAAAAGAACATGTCAAAGGTGTATTGTAAATGAAAAATACCATTTTTGCTTTTAAGGATGACTCTCCCAAATACAAACAAATCTACGAGCAGTTTAAATTATTTATTGAGAGTGGTGACATACCAGCTGGTGACCCATTGCCCTCCATTCGTCAACTTGCAGACTCCCTTCAAGTAAGTCGTAATACGACATTAATGGCATATGAGCAGCTTGTAGCTGAAGGTTATATCCGTGGAGAAGGTCGAAAAGGGTATTTTGTAAATGAATTAGATCCACTTTTATTTCAAGATGCCTTAGTTCTTCCTAATAAAAAGCAAACAAAATCGGTGACACCAGTCCTCATTGATTTCCGAGCAGGAGCCGTAGATCAAATCAATTTTCCCCTGAAAATTTGGAGGAGAATAGCAAATCGAGTTTTAACATTACAGGAGAACTTTCGATATGGGGAACCCTTTGGTGAACTGTGCTTGCGTGAACAGATCGCCACATATTTACTCCAATCTCGTGGGGTGAAAACAGATCCAAATGCGATAATAATCGGCAGTAGTACCCAACAAATGTTGATATATCTTGGACAAATCCTGAAGGCTGATTTCGCTAGCATTATTGTTGAGGACCCAGGTTATGATGGAGCAAGGGAAGCTTTTCTATTTCATCGTTTCACGCTTGAAACTTTACCAGTTTATGAGACAGGTGCTGATTTTTCAAAATTAGAACAATTGACTTCAAAGATAATCTATGTAACACCCTCCCATCAAAGTCCAATAGGAGTAAGCATGTCCATTCAACAAAGGCAAATGCTTATTCATTGGGCAAACAAGAAACATGGATTTATTATCGAAGACGATTATGATAGTGAATTTCGCTATACGCAGCAGCCATTTCCAGCACTTGCTTCCATAGATTCAACAAGAGTTATTTACCTAGGGAATTTCTCAAAGTCATTTCTTCCAGGAATCCGTCTAAGTTATATGGTGCTGCCACAGTTACTTTTAAACCGTTATAAAAATCAATTTCTTCATTTCGAGAGTACCACTTCCCTTCTTAGCCAGGTTACAATGGCTAATTTTATGGAAGATGGAGAATGGAATCGCCATATTAAACGAATGCGTCTTGTTTATAAGCGAAAAATGCAATTCTTAGTTTCAGAATTAAAAAAACACTTCAAACAAAATATATCCATTATTGGGGAGCAGTCTGGTTTGTACGTATTAGTTAAGGTACATCTAAATCGTTCGGAAGAATGGTTAATCGAGCGTGCTTCCATTTATGGGGTTAAAGTGTATCCTACCTCCATCTATTTCATAAAAAATTATTCTGATGAACCAATTATTAAACTTGGATTCAGTAATCTTACCTGTGATGAAATACAAGAAGGCGTGAAGTTTTTAAAAGAGGCTTGGAAATAAAAACACCCCACTATCGTTAGTTGAGTCTAACGATAGTGGGGTCAGCAGTCTGCAAAATGAGTACCTTAAGTAAAAAAATTCAAAATCAACCTTCCTGCAAAATTTCTGGCTTTTTGTGGGACATAACCATAATTGTACATCCAGTTGGACTAATGGGAGCGTGTACACTATTAGGAGCATAATACAGGTAAGAACCAGCCCCATACTCCTTCCCCATATCTAAGTAGGTTCCTTCTAGTACATACACTTCCTCCACATCAGGATGCCTAACAATGGTTCAATACATTCAAAAATAAATTCGAATAATTCTAATTTTTCCTTTTTCCTTTTCTTTTTTATCCTTGCTTCCCCTTTTATGAAACACAGGCTTTTTAAGCGAAAACAAATAAAACTGAATGGTCAATTTCTTCTGTTACCTTTTCAGCATCTGATTCGACTTGTGTTGCCGAAAACTTTATCTCGTTTACCTGTATGGCTTCTAGAATATTTTCAGCCAATTTATCTTTATTGTTGTTTCCTGGATTGTTGTATTTTCTATTTAGTGCAGCTACAAACATATCAGCAAACTTAAAAATAAATGTTCGTGAGAAGGCATCGAAATTAACTGATCCATTACTAAATTATCTTCATAATGAATCTTAAAATTATCTTCCAATCCTTGCTTTCAAGGATTAATGCGCTTTCCCCTTCCTCATCTTTAGTTATATTAATCTTTTTAGGTAATTGAATTCTGTTGGAGTTTATCTCATGGTTTACGCATAATCTGATAAAAGTAAAATCACCAGGATTTCTATTTCTGATTTGGTAACAAAACTTTATTATACCTGCTACTATAACGAATTGTTCTGTTTTACCAGTTTCATCTGCAAATACATTTATAGTTCAATAAGAAGGCTTATCTAACAATTGGGATTCCTTTTCATCTTCCGATAATGTTCTTCTTCGACATCTTACCTCTATGTCAGCTAGGAATAATTTGTATTCATTTTGAATTTTTGCACGAGCCCATGAGATGGATGTCAAACGCACACTCCTGGAGCAATCATATCGACTTCCGTATTATTATAGGAGAAATTCGCTATTTTTCCGGTTAAATCGGCTGCAGGAACCTCTATCACTTCCTTGTATGCACCAGATACGAATACTCGCCTATCTTCCTTAGAATCTCCTTCATTTCCGGCAGCTACCACCACGGCAATTTGCTTGTCAATGGCTTCCTTAATCATTGCTTTCAATTCCGGGTTATCATCCGGCCCACCTAAAGACATGCTAATGACAGGACACGCTCACCTTTCGGACCTCTCCAGTTGTAAGATAACAATGGACACGGCACACACTGCCGGAACGATTGAGACAAACGCTGCCGGAATTTTAGGATTTGCACCAAAAGTGAAACTTTTAATATTGAAAGTGCTCGATAAAAACGGTAGTACCCTTTATCCCACAAATAAGGAGCTTCAATCACTTTCAATCCATCGGGAATTTGGTCTTCGGTTTTTTCTACGGCATCTACATTGTATGGAATTAAACGAAAATCTCCCATAAAGTCCTCCTTAAAAAATCCATTTTCCTGCTCCGACTAATACGACAATTTGAATGCAGCCTTTATAAAATCCCGTAAAAATTAGTTATAAACTCCAGTTCTTTTCATTTAGCAACTAACAACAATTGTATCTATAGATATATTGTTGAATTATGAATTGAATTCATTGATAGAAATAACGCTTCAACATATATAATGACATATATATTAATCGTATTTGCTAATTTATATTTTGTTTACTCGAATCATTTCTAAATTATAGAATTGGAAATCCATTTATACATACGTATTAATATATATGATAATTTAATTATTAATAACATTACTATCTTATATTATAATATATATATCAACATATGTTTTAAAAATATCATCCAATATTTATTTTATCTCAAATATAGGAGATCCACTTTAAATCCTTGCAAATATTGATGTAAACTTTATCAGATATAATGTTATTTTCAATGAAAATAAAGAAAAATCATATCATAAAATATTTAATAACATATGTATTAACATATACTTTAAAGTTATTATTAAAATATTTATTTTATCTCGAATACAGAAGGTGTTCTTCACGATCTTTGCATTTAAAAACGATTTATAGGTATTTTATTAATTAGATTTATCTCTCAAAATAATTAGATATAGAAATGTCCATATCCTCAACGAAATTAAATTTAATTTATACCTAAAACACTTAACATCATATAAATTAACATATACTTTAAATTCATTTTCAGAATATATGTGTTTCTCCCTAAATGTGATAATGATTACTATTCTAATCATTAATGGATACATTGGAAACTATTAAAATAATCCTTTCTAAAGACTAAAATAGTATTCTATATTAATCTTTAATGAATAAAATCAAAAATATTACCATTGATATAATATACATTAATATATATAATGACATATGTTTTAAATATATTAATAGAATATGTTATTAATAAGTCCTGTGTATTTTCGATTTTATTATACAAATCATACAACATTATATAGTAAGTATATATTAAATAAAGGAAACAAAATTTAAAGTATTAAAAATGAAATATAGTTTAATATATATATCAACAATGTTTTATATCCAATTATTTTCCTGCATGTTCGTTTCCATTTTCCAACCGGGTGTTTTATTGTTATGTACCTCAAATTAAATATTTATACTCGCTATCTCAAAATATTTTAGTTAATATTGTTTGTATTCATCAATAAAGATAAAAACAATTTATACAACATAGTATAAGTTAACCTATATATCAACATATATTATTTTCTCCTATTAATGAACTTATTAAAAAAAATTATTTCTGACATCCAATTTACTAGGGGAAGTTCCTTAAAAGTAGAATTATTTCTTGTTAACTAGAGAATATATTTATTTAAATATTACCGACGATAAAAATTACGGCTTATTAATAATGCATATTTTAATATATATATTGACATATGTTTTGCAAACTCTATCAAATTATGTAATAACATAAAATATAATGTTGTTAATAGCATCTTTTTATATAAGTACAATCATGCTAAAATAGTTAAAGATTTAATATATAACAAAATATACATTGATAGAGGTGAAAGTGTTGACAGCAAAAATAATAACGTTTGGAATCAGTAAAGGCGGCTGCTCCAAGTCGACTAGCAGCGGCATCACTTCTTTTCTCTTAAGTAAAGATGAAAAGGTTTTGGCCATTGACATGGACGGTCAAGGAAATTTAACTAGTTTCCTAACAGGCGAATATGACATATGCAATGCGTTTGAGGAAAAGACCGTTCTTGAGGCCATATTGGAAGAAGATGCTAGGTCTTATATTATCAAAATCAAAGAAAATCTCGATCTGATTCCCTCAAACGATTTCCTTGCTACTCTGCCTAGAAAAATGTTTGAAAAACATCTCAGATTGGATGCTTTGCAGAAAGCATTAGAGCCGGTAATGGAAGATTATGATTGGATCATTATTGATACGCCTCCGGCACTCTCAGAGCAAACGGTAATGCCTCTTAGTACATATTCAGAAGCTGGAAGTTTCGCTGTAGTCATGTTTGATGGTTCTATGTTTGCTTATTATGCCATTCCAAAATTTTTGGAAATTATCGAAGGAGCCAAAGAGCGCTATAACCCTTCATTAAAAACAGCAGGTATCCTATTCTCTTTAATTGATTCAAGAGCCAAAGAAAATGAAGTAATGTTAGAAGCTATTGAGGAGGATTACCCTAATTTGAAATTCAATACGATCATAAAAAGAAAAGCTTCTACTAGACGTTTAGCAATCGAAGGTTTTGAAGGAAATGCAGAATTAAGAAACGCCCTAGAATATTACTTTCCCTTTGTAGAGGAGTTGAAAGAACGTGTCAGCCAAAAACAGCCTCAAGGATCGAATTAAAAAGCCTAATCCTACCCAAGCGTTCTTTAATTCATATGATACAAATGAAGATGGCACTAGCAAGGTAGATAACAATGAAAATGAAAACGAAAATAAAGTTATTAATGTTGATGAAAACAAAAACGTTAATAAAAATAACATTAATAAAGATGTTGATATCAAGGATAATGATAAAACATATGTTATTGATGACAATAAAAACAAAAACATTGTTGTTGATAATGATGAAGACGAAAACAAAGTTATTAATGTTGATGAAAACAAGAACTTCAATAAAAATAACAAGAATAAAAATGATGATATTAATGATATAGATAAAACATATGTTATTAATGACAATAAAAACAAAAACATTGTTGTTGATAATGATGAAGACGATGATTATCTCCGAGATTTAGCTTCCGGAAAGAAACCTACGAAGAGAAAAAACAAGAAGGTTTTTACCTCCTTTTATATGGATCCAGACTTAGCTGTGGAAGTGGACAAAATCGCTTCCAGGGGAGAAAAAGGGGATAAATCCAAACTAATTAACATGGGAATAAGAAAATTGTTAGAAGAGTACGGTGTTATTGAAAAAAAATAACTTTCGAATTACCTTTATATTGCATTTAACCCAACTCAGGTTTAAAAAAGTGAGCCGTTTCCCGGAAACTATTTCTCTTAAGCTAAACTTTCACATTGATAGCAATAAAAAGCTAGACCTATTCACAAAAATAAATAGGTCTAGCTTTTTTTACTCTAAAAATCCATGACTAGCATTTGTAAACACTCCTTTATTCCTCCTATAAATTAAAAATAACTGGTACCATAAAATGATCCAGTAGTTTCAATTTCCTCAATAAATTAACTTTCTTCAAAAAGAAACATTGTAGTACAAAACATTTTGCTTAGAAGCAATCGTGCCTGGTTTTACTAAATACAAGTTGCGAAAGTACTACCTTAGATTTAAAAGCATTGTGTAATCATAAAAACAACAAAACGCTAATAATAACGATAACATATGTTATTCATAACATTATCATATATATTATAAATATCAAAAACAACAAAAAAGATAATAACATTAATTTTGTTGTTTTATTATCAATAAATAAAAGTGAGTAATAAAAGTACCATAACAATTCAAATGGAATATTAGCATTCTTGGAGTTAAAGCGAGTTAAAAATTAGAAATTATAGCAGAGAAAAAAGAACTATCAAGTGTACTTTTAGCGGTTCTAACGGACGACACACTATGTATTAGGGATTATTCCAGTAACGGCGAGAAAAACTAACGATATATTTGACCTAATAGCTGTGAATGATCAATCTGTAACAGAACAGCACATGCTTAAGAAATGAAAAGCCTGGGTTTCACCATATGGAATTGTACGGAAATGAAGGAATAGGATTTTTGGAAAAAAAAGATAATCGTCAAATTATGGACGGTTTACATAGAGGAATTTCCAGATGCCTATAATAGAGGAAAATTACTTGCCACTATATTTTTTATCACCGAGACAATATCCTTTGTATCATGAGGGGTCTTTTCTTCTTGTTGTTCTTCGTTTAGGTCTTCCATAGGGATAGGATCCACATTTCTCTCACTTTCAAATTTATCAAACAAACTTTGATTGGATGTTTCATATTTTTCAGGTTGTTCCATTTAATTTGTTTTAAGTGTTTTGCTACTCTCTTTATTTTCCATCCTAATACTCCTAGTTCATTTTCTAATGTTTACCCTGCTTACAAAAAATAGTCTGTTTTTTTGACAAACCACTAAAAATTATTTGTTCTGTGTAACCTAATGAGTCAATATATAAGGTTTAAATGAAGAGAAGTTAGAAAATCCCAAAAGATTTCAAAAGTACCAAAATTATACATCATATACATTAACAATATAAAATAAAACAACATTTATAATAACAAATATATATTTTGATATTAACAATAAAATATATATCGTTGTTGACAATAATATATATAATTATAATAACATTAATTATAAATTATAAATTTTCTTTATTATTATCAATAAGACAGTGATTGCCTTAGTATTAGTTTCCGGTAAATAATTTACAATAAAAAGTAAAAAAGTTCGAGAATTAGAATAAAAAATATCTCAAAAGGATTGGCTATATCTTTTGCGTTTCTTTCTATAGGGGTAGTTTATTTTAATGTATACCCTTTAAACAACCGTGTCCTAAAAGTGTCTTGTCGATATAATACATTAAAGTCACATACTTCGTAGTATTATAACTAAGGAATCTTCGGATGCTATGAAAATTTTAAAAACGTACTTTTCAATAAAATATTTTATTAATTTGTATGTATAAAAGTTAAATAGATTGGGAAACATATAGATAAGGAAGATATAAAAAGGGGGTAAAAATATCGTTTTTAGAACATAAACCTCTTGCAAAAGATGTTGCTACAAATCCAGGAAACTGAAACTGCTGTTTCCTAGCTTAATCTCTGACATATATTTGAATTAACAGTCCCTACTGACACTGCGTTTACCACGCAGTAATAATAGTCTGAATATTAGCTCGCCAATACTCTTCCCTATTGCATTCTGGGATCATTAATGTCATTGACATCATTATATTCTATCTGTGTCATTTTCACATTCGTAGTTTTTTAAATTATTAAGTGTCCTTTTAGGCATTCGCCTCTTCATATCACAATATGATTTTAATCTGAGATTGCATATACGATTAACCTAATCTAATCCTCCTTATTTCACATATGATTGCCGTTAGTTAAATTTAGTTCCTGAACAATATTTTCCTTATATCTATAGTGGCAAAACATTGTGATATATTAACTTTTATAACGCTTATGGAATCATTAGTATAATAATAATACAAAATAAATAATATTAATAATAACAATAAAATATATGTTAAAAATAACAACAATTACAATATTATATAATCATTATAATTTATCAATAAATGAATTCCTTTGAATATTTACTTCTGTCAAAAGTAATCACAATGAAGAAAGCCGCAATTTCGATAATCTAATTCTTAATTACAAATGTATCCCTTCGAACCACAAAAAGTCGAAAAATAAAATTATAATACGAATAAAGCCTCACCAAAAAAACTATGGTTTCCTTGGCAATTAAAATTGAAGAAAAAAGATTAAAATGAATAAAAGATTAATAGCTTGTTAATCATATATATAGAAGTTATAAAAAGGGGGTAAAATAGTGATCTTAGAACATAAACCGGTCTTAACTAAATTTATTCATGAAGATCGGTTTGAGCTAAACCAATACCACACTTATTTAACCAATGTAAGTATTCTCCAAGTGTTGATGAAAAGTTGAAGATGAATAGGATAACAAATCAATAAAAAGAAGGAAGCCGAAAACAGGTAAATAAGGAAAATGTAAGCAACTAATTTATTCCATGTGAATTAATCAGTTGCTTTTTCTTTTCTCTATTAAAGAACATCCTTAGCGTTATGACATACTGAAAAAAATATATATGTATTTTAAGATATATATTGAATTATATATTAAAGTTTTATCGTAAATAATTCGTTAAATTTACTGGGCTTGGTTAGTTCTATCATATACACCCCATTTTATTTCGTTTGCCTCATTTTAAATGAATTCAAACTAATCATCGGAAGTTGATAAAATAGCTGCAAAGGGAGAAAAAGGGGAGAATTTAAACTGATTATCAAAGAAATAAGAAAATTGAGTAAGGACTTATTGAGGAAAAATAACTTCATACAGTTTCAATAAAGGTATGAGTTATTAACTTAGATTATCTCTTTAAAGTTTTTAGAAAAAGGTCAAATGAGCAATAGTGTTAAAATTAAATTATATGTTAAAACATGTATTAACATATAATTTAACATATTTATATACTTATTAAATGGTAAGCTTCATTTCGAACTCCGTATTAACCAGTTTGCACACCACCTGTTATCCAACTAAAGAACTCTATAAGTGCATATTCTGTTCTAACTTTCCTTGCGAAAACTAGTGGGTCATCAACCTCCTCGATATTAACATGAATCAAATTCGGCGCATCAAACAACCATTCAAAGTGAACAGATGAAACTAATATTCATGGATCGTTACAAATCGCAGCAACTAATCGATTACTATGGTTAGTCAGTTCTAAACATAAAACACAACGGTCCTTGAAATTAACATTAATATATATGTTAATTTATAAGTATTTTTATATGTTAATATTGTTTTATATTCCTCTTCAAAATCTTCATTCACCCGATGTATTGAAATTTTAACCTAGGATCATTATGTTAGAAGATCGTTTCGGATAACATAGAAATTATCAATATATTAAATTAGCCAATTAGATGAAATTTGATTTACAAATTCATTTATCAAATTTCCGAGTAAAGCTACATTCATATTAAAACCAATATCAAAACATATGTTATTAATGACAATAAAAATAATAATGTTGGTGCTGTTAATGGCTAAGATAATCATTATTTCTGAGATATAGCTTCTGGAAAGAAACATTGGAAGTAAAAGAAAGAAGATTTTGTCTTCATTTTCTATGGATCCAGATTTATATGTGGAAGTGGAGCAAATTGATACCGGGGGAGAATAAGGGGATAAACCTAAAACTATTAACATCCGAAAAAAGAAATTTGTAAAATTAAGAATTAAAAAATCTTATTTTTAAAAATTGTGCATATTTTTTAAAAAAAGGTCTACTCATTTTTCCATTTTTCGTTTATACTGTATTATAACAATAGAAATAAAAACTAACTGTATTAATAAAGGTGGAGATTTAAATGTTAGTTAGTCCGGTTGAATTTTTCCGCAATTTGCAAAAAAAGGAATGTCCTGAATGCAGGCAGCATATGCAAGAGCAAGCAGAAAGTTATTTGATTGAATGTGATCGCTGTTTATCAAAAAAAGAAGAGTAAGTTTGTTAACTCTCCAGCATTGCTGGGGAGTTTTTAATTTCATATCAATAAATTACCGTTTTAGAGAGAATTTGATAGGTATAAACCCTATGCGTCAGGCAAAACCTTAAATAAGTTTTTTCATAACTTAAAGATTTTGAAGACATAATAAATTAAAAAGTGGTGCGCAGCCTTTTTCTGTTTCACAAACAAAGGAAGTTAGTTGATTAAGATTTCCTGTAAAAGAACTATAAAGGCACATAATTAACCGCGTTAAATTAAATTATTTAGAGGTTGGGATTATTGAAATTTGAAGCCAAACTAATCTAAAGGGAAATTTTATAAATAAGAACAATATAAAAAACCATGTTGATAACGACAATAAAATATATGTTAATTATAACAATAATAATAAGTATAAAATTGTTATATATTATCATTAATGACACTATCAATCTCTATCTACAGGTTTATTTTTAATGTTTACAAATTGTATACTTCGAACAATATTGATCTTAAAAGTCCAAATATAAAATTTCATATAAAAAATCACAGTAATATTTCACGAATAACGTATTTCCTTAAAAAACCTAAGTATCCTGGGCAAACGGTGAAAATCATTGTGATAAAAACAATTAATTGAAGGAATCCGGAAAAATGTAAGCAGCTTATTTATTCCATGTGAATAATTCTGTTGTTTTTTAAAATTAAAAGATCCGATTACCTTGAATTGGAGATGTATGCAGGATGTCCTAATCCGACAAACTGACGTCTTTCCATGAAAAGCTATAAAAATTTTCTAAACATGATGGATCACTTGCACTAACAGCTTTTGAAAAATCGGATACCTTAAAGATAAACTCAAAAGTCAGGGGATAACAATAACCAGAAAAAAGTCTTTTTAGGTCTTAATATTAACCCTGATAAAAAGAGTTTATATTTTCAATAAAGGCCTATTCTCTCTCTATTTCTGTAAACCTCTGCTCTTTAAATTGTTAAGAATGGAATGAGAATTCTATGACGTCATTTTAACCAAACACCGATATAATAGACGTTTGAAACATCCACTTGTAACTTGAACCAAAGGTTTAACTCCTTCTAATATATTTAATAAAACCGGAAATGCTGAAAAAGAGACATAAGATAGATGTTTCTAAACTAATCTATTTAATTATTAAACAACCTCTTCAAATCTAATCTTTTATTCAACTCTTTAATCAATCAAGAATAGGGCAATAATCCTCCTTTTAGAAGATGTTTTCCCTGTGTTTATCTCAAATCTTTGAATTCCTTATCGCACTTCCACTTTAACCAGTTTCACGCCCGCCTTTTTTGCATCTTTGACTGCTTTTTTTAACTGCTTTGATACACTTTTATCCTTCTTTTTATTTGGCATGTTCATCTTTCCTTTCTAGAAATTCGTAGTAGCCAGTATTCCCTTATTCTAAAAAAATATACAAAAGAGTTCTATATTCCCCCTTCCCTCACTATATATCTAATAAAACATGGAAAAGTGGAAAAGTGACCATGAGCTAGATTGAAAAAGTAAGAGGGGGAGAAGGAAAGTGGAGAGCTTAAACCCAATGTTTCAAAACACTCATTCAAAAAAAATTATTTCAAAAAAAGATGAACTAGAAAGTTTCCCTAACAAAAGACGAAAACCTCGTTCGGATAAATGCCACAATATTAAATTCCCTGTAACACCTATCATGCAGATGAAATTGCGCACCCTCTGTAAGCAAATGGAGAGATTTATTCAAACTAAAGAGGGACAACCTTTAAGCCAGACCGCATTTAATACTACCCTCTTAAAGTTCGGGTTAAGTCATATCGATATAGTGGATTGGGTTCAGGATTATAAAGATACCAAAACCTATATGCATACCATGCTGAAAGAAAATAGTTACTATGGAATTGGAGGTCCGTATGGACTGGCCATTCAAAAACAATTATCAGAACGTAAGGTCGTTTTCATTATAATGGCCAGCGTCTTGAATTGGATTGAAAAGGGTGGTTCTCTTGAAGAAATCCTACAGTAAGTTGAATCTCCTTCAAAAAAAATTACAAGGCCTCTCTTCTCCAAAAGGCTTTTTGGACTATATGCTAGGAAACCGAAAGTACCTAACCATTGTCACCGGTTACTACGATTATATAAGAGGGGAAGTGTTTATCGACGACATGTTCGATGTATTTGATGATGTGCCTCGAGGATTTGATTTAGCCGTCCTGATTCATCTGCTTTATAAGGATTTCCTTACCCAGATCAAAAAAGGTAATATAAATAAGCAGGTTGCAGGGTTCCTGGTGTCAGGAAAAGCACGATATTTAGGAGAAAAGAAAGTAGAAAAACGAGTTATGAAGGCTTTGACAAAAAATGTTTTTTCATTTGAAACAATTGAAGAGGAGATCAACGAGGAGGAATCAGAAAAAGAGAAGAAAGCTTATATCACAATTCAAATGAAGGAATCTGAAATATTAAGGGGGGAGATCTTTTTACATGACCTCACCCCTTATCTGAACGACCAGCATGTAACAATTGAGGATTTGTTGACGATCCTTTATTTAGACTTCATCAACCAGATAAAAGAACAGGGGAATTCAGATAAAATACAGAAAAGTATTCTTTCCCACCTGAAATCGGCCCTTTAGAAACGATATCAGGTGGGAAACCATCAAACGAGAACCTTAATTGTAGAAAAAACTCAAAATAAAGCCAGAGCTTACAATATAAAAAATTCTGCATCATCAAACAATAACCAGGCTTCCTTTTAAAAAGGATTTCTAAGTTAGCAAGTACCCGTAATAAGCAAAATCCCTTTAAGGCCCATCGTTAATCCACCGATTCTCTTTGAATTAAGTAACTTATACTCTCCTTTTATTCTAATCCAGTGTAAAAACCAATCCGCCTGTAATCTTAATTGGTTCGGAAGGAGTCTTAGCCTGTTCGAATCGGATATTCCGTTTTTTTTCACTTTCGGGAACTAGTTTCATAGTGTTTTCATTATCATTGATTATTTCTCCTGCTTTTGTCTGCTCTTCATTGACGTCCTTCCCTCCAGTGTTTACTTTACGGGACTGCTGTAGCCATAAACTGTTCTGTTCTAGCGACCATAAAGGAGTAGGTAGAGGGACGTCACGCCTTTGATAGGGCTTTAATAACTCATGAAACTCTTTTGAATGGACAGCCGTAAAAAGAGCTGCCCTTATAATCTGATTCCGATCTAAATGAGTAGCATGAAAGAGTGCATCCACATGGGTTCTGAACACTTCATCATAACGAATGGTAGGTCTATATACCATAAGAAAACGCCACCTTTTCATTTTAGGGTAAGGATACTTGTAATTAGTTGAACATCCATAACATTCATTCCTATTAATAATCCATTCGATTTCCATATCCATAATTCTTTTCCGTTCAGTAGTGACCATATAAATCCCCCCTTTAATGACGTCTCTTGACGTCTCTTGACGTCCTTAGTACAAGGTATGAGCAATGGCTTGTCCATTATTCCCTACTTTTTTGGAATCAATCGAATATTTTTGGGATTAGGGGTCAAGACTGGGGAATAGGATGAATTAGAAGGGAGAAATAAAGAATGTGGGGTATAGGAAAATCACGGAGTAATCTGGGGAAGTGGTTAGATCAAAAAGGATTAGAACAACAAGATCTCGCTAAGGATGCTAACGTTAGTAAAAATACTGTTACTAAAGCATGTAGCGATAAAGACTACATTCCACGGCAGGACGTCATAATAAAACTATTAAAAGCGATACGTAAACTGGATCCACAAGCGAAAATGAGCGACTTTTGGGATATGTGAATGTAAAAGCCTCCCTTTAACCCCAGTGATTCACTAGGGTTTTTCGTTTTTTGAATTATAAAGAGGAATAGAAAAATGCTACGATTTTAGAATAATCATAAAGATTAAAGTGATTTACCCGTTTTCCTTATATTCGAATGGCAATAAAAGATAATAACAAATCCAATAATGATGTTGTTCAAAACATTATTAAATTACACAATGATAACAAAAATAACAACAATATATATGTTAATCTTAACGCAAATAATGATATATGTTTTAACACATCTAACATTACAAGGGATAAAGAAATTAGGTCAATCAGGTTCCTCCCTTATCCACATATTTGTTAGCATTTATTTATCATCATTGGTTACAAAATAATATTTAACCATCGTCCCTATACCCGTTTTCTGTATTTTCAAAATCTTAATTAATAATTGCAACAAATTAGTTTTTTTATAAAACAACTAATCAATTAATGATGTTATACAAGACATAAATAAGGTATACAATAATATCAATAATAACAACATCATATATGTTAATGATAATAATGAAATATTTTTTTCCATTAACCATTTCAGGAATAAAGAAAATAGATCAATCAAATTATTTCCTTATCCACATGTTGTTTAGCATTCATTTATCATCCATTTGGTTTTGATAATTATTAAAGATTCTTCCTGATTTTAGTATTTTCAAAGAATAACAGTTAAAAATAAAAATAATGTAGATCAACAGAAAACAATAATTAATGATATTTTGAAAAACAATAATAAAAAAATATTATCAATGTTGATAACGAAATATATGTCATCCATAACAATAATATTAAATATAAAATCAATAATATTAATAACAATATAATTATTAATTTAAGCAACTAAAAACAAAGAAGAAAAACAAGAAGGATGTGTAATGTAGATTCATTGAACGGTACACATCTGCAAGATAATTGCAAAGAAGAAAGGTTGAGAAGAATATGCATTCTGGGAATGCTCCATCAACTATAGGATTTGTAGCCTTGGATCGGCAAAGCATAGTCGTCCGAGCTTACTGAAGTTGGCTCCGAGACACCACAGAGGATGATTATATTTATTGGTGAAATTACATGCACCAAGTTAAGCCCAGTGACTTAATTTGCATAGAAGGGTACCCTTATTAATACTCAACCTCTATTTTTTGCAGGGGGTATAGCCATTGCATTAGAAATGAACTTTTCTAAAAGGATACTTCTCTATTATGAAGATACCCAAGAATGCAGTAAAAAATTTATCAACTTCAGTAGAAGGGAAGGGGGATAGGAAGCAAAAAACTCTTACAGACCCCCGAAAAAAAGGTTGTCATGACAGCACTATTTTAACGCTATTGTTCCGCCTTAAGGCGGTTCTTATAACTTAAGTTAGGTCAAAAACTCCGTCTTATATTTAACCTACCAATTGCTACCTTATAGATGGCGTTGATGGGGCTTTAAACCTTCTACCAACAAAGTATTTTAACTAAAATCATATTGTTTCAGACCATAAATTTCACTATTCTTAATTCAAGAAGGAGGGGATTGTTGTAAGTGTTAAAGCGAATGGAAAAATTCGAATAAATCACTTTAATGATAAACACTTGGAACAATTTTAAATAAAAAAATAAGCACCGAATTTCGATGCTTATTTTGCATTTAGCCATTCCTTCATTTTTTCTAAATTCTCGGTATACGGGCGTTTAATTAAGTTCCTTTCATACCTGGATAAGGTACTGTGGGAAATACCTATTTGATTTGCTGCCACTAATATGCTTAATCCTCGGTCATTTCTTTCCCTACTGATGTTTTCAGGAGTTACCAACTTTTCTTCGACTGTTTCAATGGAAGCTGCAACCTCTGCTTTCGTCAAACCCTTTAACATGGTCGAAAAATTCACCGTTTCATAATCATAGTCTTCAATCATCAATAAATCCCTGTCATCACCAATTCCAGTGATTTCAGTAGGAGGAATAATTTGAACACGGGCCTTCAACCAGGTGTTTGCAAACCAGTTTCGCTCCTGCTCAATTTGATGTTCTAAGTCTTTTTCTTTATAGCTCCACTCTTTAATGATTCCGTCCTGCTGCAGAGTATCTAATATTTCTTCAAATTGCTCCTTAATCCTTGAACCATATCGAGGGTTCACATCCAAATCCATGACTTTTAAAAGCCCTTTATCTCCACCAATATGATAGGCTCTCAGATAGTCTGCACTCTTTTGGCGAATCCTCCACTGCCAGGATAGATACCGTGATAACCGTTTATGGTACTTTTGCTTTGTGGGATGGTATTCGAGCGTCTTTAATGCTAAAAAACCACTGCTTTTTTGGGAACCGTACAAGAAGTTAGCAAGTATTTCACCTGGGCGGATGCTGCATTCATAAATACCAATCGGATTTTCTCCCCGATAGGCAACCGTTACGCTATCAATCAAAAACAGGGGATTGAATTGAACTTGCCCTATTTCATCAAAGTTCCCTTGATCCTCATTGATGAACCTTAAATTTTCTCGTTCAATCCTGATCCATATGGTCGTCAGTGCTGCCAACCTTTTCATAATATCATCCCGTTCTTTTTTCCGATACGAGGTTTGATAGCCGTCAGACTCTTCGCTCCGCCCTTGCAATCTCCTTAGATTCAAGGCGTCATCCGTGTGGAAATGAATCATTTGATCTTTATGAGTGGCCTGCTGCATCCACAGAATCGAAACGATATCGAAAATGTCTGCCGTTAAGTCATCCATCGAGGTTATGGCTTGAGAGGTGAGATTTTTCCATTGTTCGATCGCTGCATTGGATTTCATTTTAAGATAAGCATTTTCGGATCTTACTTGGGCAGTGGCTTCTAATGCCTTCTCCGCAATCTTTGCAGTGGGTATTTCTGTTGCAATGTCGAATTCATTTTTACTGATGGTCTCCCTTAATTTATGAAATAATAAAGCTGAACCGGACTCTGCAAAATTCTGATTTAACAAAGAATTTATTACTTGCCTATTGCTAGACTTTAAGGAATAGGGGGCACTATCTTCCCCAACGATCCGAATGTATGGTAGGATAAAATTTCTTATCTCATCTTTATAATCTTGGACCCAATTTTCCATACTCTCAAATTTCAATTCATGATCTTTTGCTAAACGATCTATGATCACGAAAAACGCCTTTAAGGATTGGCAAGGCTGATAATCCACTTGACTTGCCATAAGATGACCGATATCATCGGTCCACTCGTCAAAGAGTTGAGGATGATCTGGAAAAATCGTTTTCGTAATTTTCAAAAAATTATTTTGCAAGGTATTTAACATGATTCTTAATCCCTTCCTTCCCTAGTCGTCCCTATGTATTCATTTGAGTATTTGTGGATGTAATCATGGAAAACATCCGAATCCAAAATACCCAAATCATGTAGATAGCTGATGGATTCAAAAGAAAGGAACTGAGCAATCGGTTTCTTTTCCAGAATGGCACTTATCAGTTGTTGGATGTCCTTTTCCTGATAAACAATATAATTCCCCATACATTCCTTAATTTCTTCAGGTGAATAGTTTGTTTCTTTCATAGGATAATTATATTTGCATTCATATACTTTTTCTTCATCAATATAATACGTAGTTACACCCAACTCTTTACTAGTCTTATAATATTCAATCTGTTTCCGAAGCCAAATGGGACCACTTGATAAGTTGATTACTGGCTTAGGCAGCACACCACGCAGATGATAGGTGGAGACCTTTCTCCGATCCCAACCAAGGATTTCCCCCGCCTCTTTAACACCTACTAAAAAACCCATCTCTTATTCCCCTTATTTACTAGTCTAAGGTTATTATGATTGAGGAGTGTTGCATTTGTCAACATTTCTTTATCCCTATCTTTCCATTCAATATAACTTTTCTTCATCATGTATATCCATTGGAAGGTGCAACTCCTTATTGTTTTGCGTCTCCTCTCACAATGTGCACTGCCTTTTAAAGATCCTTCATTCTGAATATAAGAGATATGCTCTTATCTTTTACTGGTAGTGCACTTATTTTGTCTACTTTGACGTTTCCTCTCACAATGTGCACACCGTTTTAAAGATCATTCTTTCAGCATAGAAGAGATATGCACACCTTTTACTGGTAATGCACTTATTTTGTCTACTTTGAC
>NZ_JAGGQX010000024.1:0-9244 GCF_018613095.1 Bacillus sp. ISL-75 | reverse complement strand
TGCACTTATTTTGTCTACTTTGACGTTTCCTCTCACAATGTGCACAGCCTTTTAAAGATCATTCTTTCAGCATAGATGAGATATGCACACCTTTTACTGGTAATGCACTTATTTTGTCTACTTGACGTTTCCTCTCACAATGTGCACATTCTTTTATAGAATTTTCATTTTAGAATAAAGGAGCTATCTGCTCACCTTCTACTAGTAGGTCACTTATTTTCTACTTTGACGGTTCCTCTCACAATGTGCACATTCTTTTATAGAATTTTCATTTTAGAATAAAGGAGCTATCTGCTCACCTTCTACTAGTTGTGCACTTATTTTGTCTACTTTGACGTTTCCTCTCACAATGTGCACATCCATCATCTTAAAGATCCTTCATTCTGAATAAAAAGAGATATACCCATCCTAAACTAGTTGTGCACTTTTTTTTACTTTGACGTTTCCTCTCACAATGTGCACTGCCTTTTAAAGATCCTTCATTCAGCATAAAAGAGTATCCTCATCCTTTACTAGTTGTGCACTTATTTTCTACTTTGACGGTTCCTCTCACAATGTGCACATCCTTTTAAAGATCCTTCATTCTGCATAAAGAGATATACTCATCCGTCTAATAGTGCACTTATTTTCTGCTTGACGTTTCCTCTCACAATGTGCACAGAGTAAGCCTAAATCATGTGAAACCTTTCTTTACTCCAAGCGACCTGGTCATTATTAAATGATTAACGCTCCCTTTCACAGCAGTACATTAAAAATCCTGTGTGCAACTTTTTTTGCCTGACGTTTGCTCTCACAATGTGCACAAAACCTTCAAAAGACTACATTTTTTGTCTGAATGAACATCCTTGGTTGAATAGTGAAAATTCATTAATTTCTTATAAAAACACAAATTATTGCAAAGTTTGCTCTTTCTTGTGTTTGAAAATGGAGGATAATGACGTTTCCTCTCACACAAACTAGCAAAGATTTCTGTGCAAGTTTTTTAGTTCTGCTTTTGTTTTAATAGACTCTTTTAAAAAAACGTTGATATATCAACGTTTCTCCCAACCCATTAATCAATCAGGTATGACGTTTCCTGTCACAATATGCACAAATTATAAAAAACAATGACGTTTCCTTTCACATAAAAAATTTTAAAGTTTTTTTCAACCCCTTGGGGGACAAGGGATTGACGCCTGTTGTGCAACTTTGAAAATCCCTTAATAAAGGGCATCATTTCCTCTATTTCCATTCTGCTATAATTCAAACTAGGAAAATAGACGAGAGGAGGGCCCCTGGAATGAACAGTAAAATGAGAATCGACGGTTTTCGAATGCATCATGCCATATTGGAAGAATTTCGTTTTCTACGTGATGAGTCATTTGAGCGCCCTCCTGCATCTGCCTATGTTGTATATATGACCATGTTAAAGCAATTGGAAGTAGAACAGAATCAACGCGGCATGCTAAAAGAATATAATCTTTCTTCATGGGCTAAGAAACTTGGAATCTCTTATTCTACTCTTTGGGGAGGAAAGCGATTTCTAGAAGATCATCATTTTGTGAAAGAGGAAATTCACGAAGGATTACCTGTTTTAGTTCTAAAAGATGTCGAAAAGTATAATACACCTGAACATAATGGTGGGGTTCTCAACTACCTGATCATACCACATGGCCTTTTTGACACAAATATATTAGCTGAATTCGTCCGTACTTCAAATCCTGAAGGGATCGAATTACTCTTATCCTTGCTTAACCAATTTCGTACTGGTATGTCTTTTAGCAAAACGGGTGAAGTGGAGAAAGTAAAGCAAGAAAGGACGATGAAAACACTCAAGTTTCAATTGAATAAAAATGCAAAAGGAGTCCGAAAAACATTAAGTGTTTTAGAGGCTCTATTTTCCATAGAATTTACTGGGATTGAAATTCGTGGTAAACAAATATGGATTAAGAAAGTTGGCTTTTCCTTGAAGCCGGAATGCGTGGAAGAGAATACAGATGAATTCAACGTGAACCCGCTTATGGCAAAATTATCAAAAGAGCTAACCTACTTCTTGGATGGACATCAAATTAAATATAAACCAAGAGACCAAATTGATGTCATGCTTTCTTTTAAACAGGAAGTAATGAATAAAATGAACTATTTACTGGATGAAGATAGAGAGAAATTCACTGTCAGGGATCGCTTTATAAAAAATTTCTTTATAGAAACAATGGATCAAATTGGAGTCTTAATACATACAGAAAAACAACGAACCGGAACGTTTCATTTTTACTCAATCGGTGCTTTTTTCAGGATGGCTTTCAGAAAGTATCTCCCTGGTGCTTTAAAAAAGCTGCCTTATGATCTAATCTTTGAAGCCAAAATTAGGGAATTTACTTTAACTGGTCAAGAACCAGCACTTTACAATCTAATTTAATAGAAATAATCAGCCTTGTGAAAAAAATGGACCCTCACAGGGCTCTTCGTATTTGACAAAAATTAAAATCATAGATCAATTTTTAAAATAATTCCTTTCTTTTTCTTCTGTCTTCTTCTTTGACAGATTTTCCAAGAAGGAATTATTTTTTTTTGAGTAAGAGGTTCCGAATATATACTTGTGTATTTGTTGATTTTTAAAATAAACCCTTGTGAATATGTAAATAGTTTAAAAAAATACTTGTGGAGATGTGAATTCTTTTTTATATTATTTGTGTACTAGTGGAAACTATGTTATTACTACTCTCTAAAAAGGCTGAAACCCTTCTCCCACAACGGATATACCCCGAAAATTTAAAATGCCTATTATTATTGTTTTTCTTATTAAATATATATTTTTTACTAATTATATATATTCTTACTAAATATAATTTTTACGATAGAAATCCATGACTATAATATTCTTGTTAATTTAATACCATCTATTAAGTTTTTATTTTTTATTCCTTCATTAATAAAAACATGAGAGATTTTAAAAAGAATATTTACAAATGAGATTGCTTGGTAAAAAGTAATATTTTAGTTAACCTACCCACTCCTCTAACAGACATATAAAATATAAATCGCCTTTAATACCAACACCAATTTGTTTCAAAGCTCGCCTAACACTAAGTAGCCTGCCAAGGCGTGCTTTTTTTCCTTTAAGAAGGTGATGATAGGAAAATTGCTAATCATTCATCGTTAGAACCAAAACAGCAGCTAGATAAAACTCAAAGAAAAAGAAAAAGAATATTCTAGAAAAAAGAAAGTTGAGGAATGATTGAGTTACACCGTGATACTTATATAAGAGGACATGGTACTGTAAGAAGGAAATAAGCAGGATTTACTTTCCTTTTATCGAAAAAGTAATGATGAAAGGAAGGATGCAAATGAATTTAGATTCAAAAAATTTGATTAGATGGGGAATACCTGGATGGATGCTCTTGGCTATATTACTTTCCTATTTTACAATAAGTGATTACGAGGCGGTAAAAACGTTCATATTTAGTAAGGATGTTTCGATCATTGTCTCTTCCATTACACTTTTTATTGGGACTGGAATTATTATAGGCAATTTAATACATCATATTAGTCTTAGTTTTGGTTTTATTATTTGGATAAACAAGAATAAATACTTTAAAAACGAGTATGAGATGGACTTGAAAATTATTAAAAATCAATTCGGAAAAGAGATCCAAAGGATTTATAGTTACAGACTTGGGAATGTTCATGCTTTAAGAGTTTTATCTACTAGTTTATTCCTATCATTATTAATCTTGGTTATATTATCTCTAACGATTACTTTTTCGATAAAGATAGGTATCTTACTTCTAATAGTTCTTGGGCTTAATTGTATTGTGTTTTATAATTGGGTTTATTTTCAAAACAACTTCAATTATTTTATAAAGAAAATTAAGTCTGATTTTGAATTATAGGTTATGGCATCCTTCAGGATGTTTTTTATTTATTAAAGAAGGTGCGGAAAAAATCTTTTTTTGCTGAAATGTAACGAGGAAGGAAAGTGAGAACTATGAAAAACTACGTAACTTATACGTTCCATCAATAGGGTTAAAACGCGATTCAGAAGAATTGAATAGAGTGATAGGGGTCCATTCTGAGGATAACTACATCCTTCATTCTGTGTTGCCTAAAAATTAGTGAAGGTATACTGAAGGATATATTATAATTTTTGTCACAAACGTAGCTGGATTTGATCCATCCTTCGTGGTGTATTTTTTTATTTCAAAACAATGCCAAATTTAAAATGCATGACTTTTTATTGTATTCTTCTGCCTTGTCACTTCAAATCATCTCTATCATCTTTAAATGAAATAGAGAAAGAACAAAATGCAGAAAGAAGAGAAAAACATGATGGTAAGATAAATGCCAATAACGGAAGACGCATTTGATATAAAGTTCGAACAATTGAAAAATATTTCTAGGTAGTAGAAGATGTGAATTTCTTAACATAAAAGTTCCTTCTGTTGTTGGAGATAATCATTCAGATTTTAACAATATTCAAATGAAAATGCTCCCAGGATTGACGGTGCATTCGAGATGTTAAAATTTTATTTATCTGTAGAAAAAACTAGGATATTGATGGAAGTGGAAATTATCGTCAAATGTATTTAAGTATTTTTAAAAATAGTAAATACCTATAAACATAAAGATCTGTATAATATTCTTAAAAATTTTTTAGGATTTTACCGGAATAAAAGAATTGATTATCTAGGGGAATAGGTGAAACACTAAATAGATTTTCTTATAGAATTTTTGAATGGATTTCAGCGAAGTGGAAAGTGGAGGAGTAATAAAGGTGAGAAAAAAAGCGCATTAACAATTTGTAGAATTTAAATTAATGCGCTTCTCGATCTTCCTGCATGTTTTGAATTTTTCTATCAATATATTTCTTATTTTTATTTTTAAACTCAGCTAAAATTTTTAACAAATCTTCGGTGTCCTTTAGGGATACATTTTCATTTTCTAAGTACTTTTCTAAAAGTGCTCCTTTTTGGATCAATCTTCTAGTTCTTTCTCGCCGATCTTCATTAGAAATTTTGTATTCTAAGGCTTTCTTTTTTTGCTCCAGGACTTTTATTTTGTCCTCAAGTTTATGTAACTCTTCATTTGTCATATTAATCACCCGATAGGTTTATTGGTCGTCTCTTCTTCTTTTTGCTCTTCGTTGGATGATGCAACCTCGGAATATACCTTTACTTGGTCCTTAAACAAATCTATTAATGTTTTTGCTTCATTTACATCTTCAATTCCCCATGTGTCCATTAAGTACTTACCAATCTCTTTTTGGGAATTGGTTAGAATACGTTTTTGTTTTTCTTTCAGTTTTTTAATTTGTTCTTCGATATCGTTTATTTTTCCCTTTGTATTGTGTTTTGGCATTTTAGCACCCCTTTTGGATATTTTTCTATATTATAACATTTGAACCAAAACATGGGAAGTGATATAATTATCCCAAAAACAAAGTTTAGGGCGCACTTATATACCACTATCGCGGTATTGTGCGTTGGTCCCTTCTCCGAAGGACCCAAATCCGTGAAGCGTCTGAAAAATTCGCTGTGCTCATGTCATTAAAATAAGTTGAGGTGTCTATAACTATGGCAATCTATCATTTCTCTAATCAGATCCTTTCAAGAAAAAAGCAACAAAATACAATAGCAGCTGCGGCATACCGTTCTGGTGAAAGATTGATAGATGAAAGAACGAATGAAGAAAAGTTTTATAAAAGAAAAGTGAAACCGATTACTCATATCCTTGCGCCTAGTCATGCACCTGAATGGGTTTATGATCGTCAACAATTATGGAATGAAGTGGAGAAAAAAGAAAAACAATGGAATGCTCAACTCGCTCGTGAAATTAATGTAGCCTTACCAAAAGAATTATCCCACGCCGAACAAGAGGAATTAGCCCTTGAATTTTGTACGGAAATTTTTGTTAACGATGGGATGGTTGCCGATTTATCCATCCATCGAGATGATGAAGAAAACCCTCACTTTCATGTGATGTTAACGATTCGCCCCTTTAATGAAGATGGTTCATGGGGAAATAAACAAATGAAAGTGAAAGAATTGATTGACGGAAAACTACAAGTTAAAGCTTTACATATAACCGATTGGAATACGAAAGAAAAACTGGTTTATTGGAGAGAACAGTGGTCTCATTATGCCAATCGTTTTCTAGAGAATAATGGTTTTTCTGAAAGAATCACTCATTTATCAAATAAAGATAGAGGGATTGAAACACTGCCAACGATTCATGAAGGTTTTGTTGCAAGGCAGATGCAAAGCGAAGGTAAAGAATCTGATAGGATTAAAATGAATACTAACAGAAAAGAGTACAACCAAACGATCATTGAACTCGCAGAAGCGAAGAAAGAAAAACAAATAAAAGAAAGAACTGACAAGTATGTTCGTCGCTTTACTCCTTTAGAGAAAAAACAATTACGTGAATCAGCAAAACTGTTACGGATGTTTGTCAACTATGAAAATATTAATACTCGAAGATTACAATTAGGAAAATGGCAATCCCGACTTGAGTTTCATCAGGATTCCATTGATAAATATAAAAAAATAAGCCGGATTGAAAAAGAAACAGAACTATTAAATCAGACAGAAGAAATCTTAAAAATTGAAGCAAATAGATTCTTAGATAAATATTACCCGGATTTAAATAAGGAAGAACTATCTACAGATCAAAAAATTGAAGTTGTTGAAACCACTGTTTCTCAAAATAAATTGTTGAGCATCAAGGACATTGAAAGGGTTTTTCATGAATTAGAGATAAAACAAATTGAAAGGGATCTTCATGTTTTATTAAATAATCGACAGCAATTTGTATTATCCTTGCAGCAAGAACTACAAAATGCAGAGGACCAATTTGAGCACTTACGAGTGAATAATGGAATCAATTTTGCCGATCAATCAACCATTAAAAATGCATCTAATAAAGATTTAAAACAGATGCAGTTTTTATTAAAACATAAAGAAAATATGAATAAATCATTAGACTTGATGGATCAGCTTTATGATCATCAGTTACAAGAAATGTACCCTCATTGGAATGGTCGGAATTATTTAAAGATTGAACAGAAAGAATTCTTTGTAATGGCAGATGAGTATTATGGAAAAACAATAACACCAGAAGATTTCTCCAACCCACCAAGAAAGTATTCAAAAGAAGAACAAAAAGAAATTATTTTGTCTTTGTATTGCATTAAAAGCGATAAAACGGATTCATATAATAAGGATCAACAGTACGAGTTTTTACGAAATAAATATCCTGATATCCAAATGGATAATCAATCTTATATGAAAATCTTTTATCATGAATGCCTGCGTTATTCAGATGAAATTGGCCCAGATAAAATGAATCAGCTTCACAGTGCGTTTAATGTTCAAATATTTAGAAATGTGGAAAAATCATCATTTGAAGCTCCTAACACCTTTACACCACATCCTAATCATTATCTAGGTTCTAAATTTCCTGATGGAACGGATTTCTTCTCGATTCTTGAAAGTGCAATCCGTGAAGCTGACCGCAAGTGGAGGGAAGATGAATTCGAACAATATCACAAAAATAAAAAGAAGAAACGACAAAGAGGAATAGAACGATAGAAAGAGATTGAATGGATGAAAAAAGATAGTAACCTTTATAAAAAAAAATTCGCCAGCAATAAGTAATTTCATTGTGCAAGCACAAGCTAACTTTATAAGGATTGGAGCTTATGAAGGTGGTTGTTTCATTATGAACGTAACTTTAATTTGAAGCCATTGAGAGCTTTGAAAATGTCTTTTTTTTAACTTAATAAATAAAATAATCCTATTACAAGGAGAGAGCCGCCTGATTGTGCCAGGATTTTATTTTTTTGACTTCATTTTTCCGTGTTATTAAGGTGTTTGAATTAAAAAATTTTTAAGATGAAAGAACCTCTTCTAGTCCTTTATTGAGTTGAGTAAGATAAGTAAAGACAGGCACCATAATAGTGATTTTCTTTATGGAATTGAATTTGAGTAATAGTGTAAAGGAGAATTCAGGCGGAAAGCTTAAGAAAAGTGAATTGAAAAAAACAACAGAATCTTGGCTTTATTTGGCTTTAGAGGTTGGCAAAAAAGCATGAGTCTTTATGGCAATTAAGAATCAGATATCGCTACCCTAAGTTATCCTATATTTACCTTTAAGAAAAATGGTTGCTAAACACTCTCATAGGGGGTTAGAAAATGACTAGAAAAAGGATTGACCATGTAGGAGTTATGGTACGAAACTTAGAAAATTCTATTAAATTTTATAAAGATGTTGTAGGTTTAACATTAAAAGGCACACTTCTCCATACAAATGGAATTATCCGATTAGCATTCCTTGGGTTTAATGAATCATATGAAACTGAATTGGAGTTAATTCAAGGCTACAATGATCAACTACCTGCGGAAGGTAAGGTCCATCATTTCGCTGTTACGGTGGACAATATTGAGGAAGAATTTAAACGTATTCAAAGCTTAGATGTAGAATTAGTGGATCAAGAAATTACTTCATTACCTAATGGATATCGCTACTTTTTCGTATACGGCTCAGAAGGGGAATGGGTTGAATTTTTTCAACGCTAAGAATTTACAATATCATTAGCAGAAAGAAGAGATTCTTCTTTTCTGCTAACGATATTGTAAGAACACTCCCATTTAGTTAAGACATTAATCGGTTTCAAAGTTAATCCAGAAAAGATCTTCTATAATATCTACTTGTTTTATAGCCAGCGTTAGCAGTTACATCAATGGGAAAACTCCGTTTGATTTGAAGAATCTTGCAGAGGGGTTACTTGTTTGGGCAAATGTTATCACTTTTTTCAGGAGTGGGTACATATCTGACTTTTTAAATGTAAATCCAAAAGCGGTGGAAGATCTGGTTAACCTGATGGAATACAAGGAAAAGTGTTCTGATTACTTTAAAATCCATCATTCTTATGTTCCAACCCCTACGTTCGGGAAGAATTCTAAGCGTGTAGGGATGGGCAGACGCTGATTTCATTTTGGATGATATGCTGGTAGATGTAAAGGTGACAAAGAATTTTGGATTCAAATCTGATCATACAAACCAGTTGATTGGCTATTATCTGTTGGATTTTTATGAGAAACTGCCAGAAGAAGACAAACAGCGGTTCACGAAAATCGGATTGTTTTTCCCTCGTCAAGACCAATTCGTCTACATGGATATGGCAGATTTAAGAAGAGACTTTGATTTGGATGACTTTGCAAATCAATTTTATAAGATTATCTACCCCCTCTGTTAGGATAGATGT
>NZ_JAGGQX010000023.1:0-138935 GCF_018613095.1 Bacillus sp. ISL-75 | reverse complement strand
AGGAGTTTAGTAAGTCAAACTCAGTCAAATTGCTTAAATAGATGCGGACAAGTTCATCCTTCTTGATTTTAATTGGATGATTCATAAAGGCAAAAGCGTACCCATTCACCGTATAAAATTCGTTTGCACCGTCTAAATCTAAATCAAAAGCATTCATGACCATATTCAATTCTAGTGCAGGTTCCCTTGGAGTTTTTGGATCTATAATAAAATTACCGTATAACCCTTTATGAATATGTCGTCGTAACGGTAGAACATGGCAATGATAAAGTTGTAAGCCATATGGCTTTGCTTCAAATTCATAGGTAAATGATTGACCTGGAGCGATAGGATCTAATCCATCCATGTCTGGTGGGTGAATCCCATGAAAATGAATAGAGTGTGGATGACTCCCTCCATTTATAAAATGAAAGCGTAAAAGATCCCCTTCGGTGCAACGGAATGTGGGACCTGGAATCGTCCCATTATAGGTCCATCCTGGAAACTTAATTCCTTTTGCAATTTCTATTTCCTTATCAACTGCTACAATTTCATATTCACGCATAGTCCGACCATCTAATAGTTTGGTTACTCTTCCATAATCAAACTCAGTTAAAAGACGTTTAGCCATCTTATAACCTTCTGTTTTTGAAGAATCATACATGTTTGAGTGATTTGCAGAATGATTATTGTGACTTGTTGTTTTTTCTTCTGCATGAACCACTTTGGAATATGGGGCTACTTTACTTAAATAAACACTCCCAGCTATCCCTAATGCTCCTGTAGTACCTATTTTTAAAATATCTCGTCGAGAAATTTTTTTGTCTGACATGCTTTTACCTCCTCCTAAAAAGTTTCCTCGCTGCAACTTTATTTGTCTGTGTCAATACTCTATTTTAGAGACATTCTTTCTGTCAATAGAAAATTTATAATTTTATGATAAAACATTCAAATAAATATTTGACCATTTTTTTGAACCAACATATACTAATAATCAAATAGACGTTTGAATAATGGTGGTGAAATAATGAAGCACGATGATGTATGTGAAGTAACCTGCGTGGATGAAGACAAAGTAAAACGTTTAAAAGGTTCTATTTCAAAGCAAGATACTATGTCTGTATCACAAATATTCAAAGCCTTATCAGATGATACTAGAATAAAAATCGCCTACGCCTTAAGTGAAGAAGATGAATTATGTGTATGTGACGTAGCAAACATTGTAGGAAGTTCAACAGCTACTGCATCCCATCATTTACGACTTCTTCGTAATTTAGGATTAGCCAAATATCGAAAAGAGGGCAAATTAGTATTTTATTCATTAGATGATGATCATGTAAGACAATTGATAAAGATTGCATTTGAACATCAAAAGGAGGTGAAATCTAATGAGTAACGCTTTAGAAGTATCCAATGAAAAAACCGTTTACCGTGTACAGGGATTCACCTGAGCGGGCTGTGCGACAAAGTTCGAAAAGAACGTACAACACCTGGATGGTGTTGCTAATGCAAGTGTAAATTTCGGTGCATCTAAACTTACAGTTTTTGGTGAAACAACTATAGAGGAATTAGAGAAAGCAGGGGCCTTTGAAAATATAAAAGTCATTCCTGAAAAACAAAAATTTGAAGAGAAAAAAGAGCCGTTTTTGAAAAAACATTCATCTGTTATCGCCTCATTGGTTTTCTTGATCATTGGGTGGATGTCAGGACAAATGTATGGCGAAGAGAGTACCTCATCGATTTTAGCGTACGGTGCTTCTATTTTAGTAGGCGGTCATCGCCTGTTTACGACAGGATTGAAGAACTTATTACGTCTAGAATTTGATATGAGAACCTTGATGACAATAGCGGTAATCGGAGCAGCAATAATCGGTGAATGGGGAGAAGGAGCAACAGTTGTCATCCTGTTTTCCATAAGTGAGGTTCTAGAATCCTATTCAATGGATAAAGCCAGACAATCGATTCGTTCCTTAATGGATATTGCTCCAAAAGAGGCGTTAATACGAAGAGGTAATCAAGAATTTACAGTAGAAGTGGACGATATTCGGATTGGGGATATTTTAATTGTAAAACCAGGACAGAAAATTGCCATGGACGGAAAAGTAGTTAATGGATTATCCGCTGTGAATCAAGCTGCGATTACAGGTGAATCTGTTCCGGTTTCGAAAACCATAGATGATGAAGTGTTCGCAGGAACACTAAATGAAGAAGGACTGCTTGAAGTAAAAGTTACTAAACATGTGGACGATACGACTATTGCAAAAATTATTCACCTTGTAGAGGAAGCTCAAGCAGAAAAGGCTCCATCTCAAGCATTTGTCGATCGCTTTGCCAAGTATTATACACCTGTCATCATGTTCATATCGCTGTTAGTGGCCGTACTTCCACCACTTTTATTTGATGGGGACTGGAGCAAATGGGTTTATCAGGGTCTTGCTGTATTAGTGGTTGGTTGTCCTTGTGCTCTAGTCATTTCCACTCCAGTGTCCATAGTTACTGCGATCGGTAATGCTGCACGAAACGGGGTTCTGATCAAAGGTGGGATTCATTTAGAGGAAATGGGGGCCATTAAAGCCATTGCCTTTGATAAAACAGGTACCTTAACAGAAGGAATACCTGTTGTAACGGATTATCTACCTCAACCAAATTCGAATTCGAATGAACTACTTTCCATTATCGCTGCTTTAGAAAATGGTTCTCAGCATCCTTTGGCTTCAGCAATCATGAAGAAAGCAGAGCAGGAAAACTTACCTTACCAAGATCTTGTGATCGAAGACTTTTCTTCCATTACAGGTAAAGGCATCAAAGGTAGGGTCAGCGGTAAAATGTATTATGTGGGAAGCCCTAATTTATTCGATGAGATCCTATCAAATGGAATTCCAGCGAATTTAAAAGCTACCATTTCTGACCTGCAAAATAAAGGTAAAACAGTGATGGTTGCAGGTACTTCAACTGAAATATTGGGACTACTCGCAGTTGCAGACGAAGTGAGAGGGAACAGTAAATCAGTTATACAGAAACTTCACTCATTAGGTATTCAAAAAACCATCATGTTAACGGGTGATAACAAAGGGACCGCCAATGCGATTGGAAAGCAAGTAGGGGTTTCTGAAATACAAGCAGATCTTTTACCTCAAGATAAATTAACCTTTATTAAAGATCTAAGAAACAAATTTGACCGTGTGGCAATGGTTGGAGACGGTGTAAATGATGCACCAGCTCTAGCTGCATCCACAGTCGGAATAGCGATGGGTGGAGCTGGAACGGATACAGCAATTGAAACAGCTGATATAGCTTTAATGGCAGATGATTTAGGGAAACTACCATTTACGTTAAAACTAAGCAGGAAAGCATTATTTATCATCAAGCAAAATATCACTTTCTCATTAGGAATTAAACTTTTAGCATTATTATTAGTGATTCCAGGTTGGTTAACCCTGTGGATTGCGATATTCGCAGACATGGGAGCAACTCTTATTGTGACTCTTAATGGTTTGCGACTTCTCCGAGTAAAAGACAAATAAAATTGGGCTTCCCAAAGTGGGAAGCCTTTTAATGGAAGGGTACAACAAGCAATTGAGCATGCTTGTCATAATAAAATTTAAGTAGGAGAGATCTGAATGGGACATAATCATAGCCATGGTCATAACCATGGTCACGGTCATGGACATAGCCATAGTCATGCACCAGCCAATTATGGCTTTGCATTTGGATTTGGGATTATTTTAAACACCATATTTATTATGGTTGAAATTATTTATGGTATCCTTGGGGATTCTTTAGCACTGCTTGCGGATGCAGGACATAACATAAGTGACGTTCTAGGTTTAATTATTGCTTGGATTGCCGTTTGGTTAGGAAAAAAAGCACCTACTAAAAAGCGGACTTATGGATATAAAAGAAGTTCCATCTTAGCTGCGCTATTTAATGCTGTTTTTTTATTAGTAGCAATTGGTGCTATTGCCTGGGAGGCTATCCAACGATTTTCTTCTCCAGAACCAGTTGCAGGAAAAACTGTTATCATCGTAGCAATCATTGGTATTGTGATTAACACTCTTACGGCGTTACTTTTTATGTCAGGAAGGAAGAACGACCTAAACATTCGGGGAGCTTTTATGCACATGGCTGCAGATGCCTTAGTTTCACTTGGGGTAGTGATTGCAGGACTTATTATTCTTTTTTCAGGATGGCAATGGCTTGATCCTCTAGTAAGTCTTTTAATTTCAATTGTCATTCTATTTGGTACGTGGGGATTATTAAAGGAATCCATTAATTTGTCATTGGATGCTGTACCAGAAGGCATTGATATTAATAAAATTAAGGATTACTTAAGTGGTTTACCAACGATTTTGGAAATTCATGACCTGCATGTTTGGGGAATGAGTACGACAGAGGCTGCCCTAACCGTTCATATAATTCGATCTGAAATAGATGATAATGATGAGCTACTTCAAATATTAACAAAGGAATTGCATGACCAATTCGGCATTGAACATGCCACTATTCAAATTGAAAAAGGAACATATAGTTGTTCCTTGCAACCTGAAGGTACAATATAACACTAAGACAATGATGGGTTTGACGATAGGAACTATGGGGTATGGTGCATTTTATGAATTACTTACGGTTAAGTAAGAAGAATATAATAAAGTTATAGAGGTTGGTTATTCTCCATAATTTCTGCATCACTTTATGTTAAGCTTTTGTGTATCAACTATTGATTTAAGGTGATTAAATGTACAGTATATTAAGTCAATTTAGCTCATTTGTAAGTAAACCGTTTTCCAATATAGCCTATAGCTTAGAATCATGGCCATTAGTTTTTGCGTTTATCCTAGGACTTATAGGAGCTCTTGCACCTTGTCAGCTCACAGGTAATATTAGTGCTGTAACCCTTTATGGTAGCCGTTCGATTCAAAAGAAAATCGCTTGGAAGGATGTTATCTTTTTCACTTTAGGGAAGGTAGCAGCATTTTCTTTATTAGGTGTTTTGGTGTGGCTGCTCGGAAGGGGATTTGAACAAAATCTTACGTTATATTTTCCTTGGCTTCGGAAGAGTATGGGCCCATTATTAATTATCGTCGGGTTGTTTATGTTGGGTTTTATAAAATTAAAAGGAACATTAAATTTATTATAGGGATCAAAAGAATACAAGAGTGAAAATCCATTCGGTTCTTTTATGTTAGGATTTAGTTTTTCACTAGCATTCTGTCCGACTATGTTTCTACTATTCTTTGTCACCTTAATGCCTGTCGTATTGTCTAGTGCCTATGGGTTTATGCTGCCTCCTATATTTGCAATTGGAACGGCTATTCCACTTTTGATTTTTATTTTTATCATTTGGTACCTCGGTGGTAGTGGAGTGATAATGAAAAAAGGGAGGAAGTTTGGAATGGTGATACAAAGGATTGCTGGGATTCTGATGTTACTTTTAGGAATTTTTGATACATTAACTTATTGGTCTTTATAACCCTGATACAAAACAAAAAAACAACGAATGAGAATCGTTGTTTTTTTATTTTGTAAGTATTATTAAATAAAGAAGTTTATTACTATTTAGGATTGTTGCATCATTCCCAAATTTACATATGGCATCCCTTATTTTCTAAATAGAACGGAAACTTTACGCAAGGGGATAGATTTTTATATGATATTTTGATTGTTTTCAATTGGTTATTTTTTCATTATTGGTTAAAATAACTTGATGATGTTAGAGAGAATTTTCACCCAGGAGGAATCAAATGAAAAAAAGCAGCAATCCACTGGACAAGCGTTTCAAGATCGCTCACAGAGAAGCCCTAATTGGAATTATTCTTGTTTTGATTAATTTTATCTGGTGGTACGGTTTTGCCTATGGGCTTGGTTCGGCCAAAGTAGAACAATATTCGTACATATATGGTTTGCCAGCATGGTTTTTTTACAGCTGTATTCTTGGCTTTATTGTTATGGTTATACTCGTTATATTTTCCGTAAGAGTTTTATTCAAGGATGTTCCCTTTGAAGTGGAAGAGGGGGAAAACAAGTGAACTGGGCCGTCATTACACCTTTACTTATTTTCTTATTGATTATCTTCGCTGTTGGGATGTGGTCAAACAAATTTGTTATTAAATCTAGTTCTTTCTTGGAGGAGTACTTTTTAGGGGAACGTCAAATGGGCGGATTCATCCTGGCGATGACGATGGTTGCGACGTATGGAAGTGCAAGCAGCTTTATCGGAGGGCCCGGGGTTGCCTATACGCAAGGATTAGGCTGGGTCCTGCTTGCCATGGCCCAATTAGCAACCGGTTATTTTACATTAATGGTATTGGGGAAGAAATTTGCGATTATATCCCGTCAGTACAAGGCAATCACCTTAATTGACTTTCTAAAAGAGCGCTATAAAAGTAAAGCGGTCGTGTTATTCTCAGCCGCAAGTATTATCATCTTTCTGTTTTCATCGATGACCGCCCAATGGATTGGCGGAGCACGTTTGGTAGAAAGTTTAACAGGCTTGCCATATACGACTGCTTTATTAATCTTTGCTTTTTCCGTCCTCGTCTTTGTTATTGTCGGCGGCTTTCGTGCGGTTGCGATCACAGACACAATCCAAGGTGTGGTCATGTTTGGGGGAACTTTAATCCTTCTCATTGCAACGATTAAAGCAGGTGGAGGAATCCCGAAGATCATCTCAGATTTAGCAACGGAAAATCCTAATTTAATCAGTCCCTATGGTGCGGAACGTAGTTTAACTCCATCTTTTGTTTCCTCCTTTTGGATTTTAGTAGGAATTGGTGTCGTCGGCTTGCCGCAAATTGCTGTCCGAGCGATGTCTTATAAAAATTCAAAGGCCATGCATAGTGCGATTATTATTGGAACCATTGTCGTCGGTTTTATCATGCTGGGTATGCATCTCATTGGCGTGTTCGCAAGACCTGTTCTGCCAGGTGTGAAAATCGGCGATACTGTTATGCCTTTGTTATCGATGAAAGTACTGCCGCCCTATGCTGCGGGCATCGTTCTCGCTGCACCGATGGCAGCCATCATGTCGACGGTGGACGCTCTATTAATTTTGGTTAGCTCTGCTCTTGTAAAAGATGTCTATTTAAATTACATTAAGCCGGATGCAGGGAACGACCTTGTGAAAAAGGTTAGTTTCAGCGTGACGGCGATAATTGGAATTGTGGTCATTCTGTTCTCGTTAAGTCCACCTGATTTAATCGTTTGGCTGAATCTGTTTTCTTTTGGGGGACTCGAGTCGGTCTTTATTTGGCCGGTTATTTTAGGATTATATTGGAGAAAGGGCAATAAATACGGGGCAATCACTTCGATGGTTTTAGGGATGGGTTCTTATATTTTATTAGATCAATTTTATCCAAATGCATTTGGGTTTCATACGGTGGTCCTCCCTATTCTGCTTTCTCTCCTGGGATTCGTGGTAACTAGTTTATTCACACAGCAAAACGAAGGTATGATCAATGTTAGAATGGAAAAATAAGCTAAGGCGCTTCGAAAGGCAGTTCATGTATCATTTTTGTTGCAATTATGTGCAATAATTTCTAGAATGAACTAACAGAAATTAATGTATGAATGAGGTGTACTCATTGGAAACCGTTATTCGATATTTTTCAGCACTTATTCTTCCAGGGCTGCTGGTCTTGCTTTTTACAAGGGTTACTTACAACCGGGTCATCGGTCTAATTTTAACCGTTGCCCTGATTGCTACTTCAGTATATAAAGGGTATACCAACACATTTGTGCTCATCGTAGTGGATGCCTTCTCGTTAACAGCAGGGTTTTGGATGGCAGAAAAAATGAAGCAGAGGGCCATTAATAAGAGTTAATACATTCGAAGTTTTAGTGAGTCTGTCAGGAAAATGGCAGGCTTTTTGTGTTGAAATTTAAAAAAACGAATATTCGTTCGCATATTATTGGTTTGTTTTTAGGTGAATGTGGTAAAATGTTAATATGAATTTTAGTGGATACACTTGAAAGCAACCATCCCGGTCCATTAACAAGGTACATATGCTGAAAGTGATTGATATTTCGGGAGGGGGAATATTTGTGAAGGACCAATTTGAATTAGTTTCAAAGTACTCGCCACAAGGGGATCAGCCCGAGGCAATCAGACAACTAGTCGAGGGTATTCGAAACAATAAACGCCAGCAGACGCTGCTTGGCGCTACAGGTACGGGTAAAACATTTACGATTTCCAATGTGATTAAAGAAGTAAATAAACCTACCCTTGTTATCGCCCACAACAAAACACTAGCTGGACAGCTCTACAGTGAGTTTAAAGAATTTTTCCCAAACAACGCAGTCGAGTATTTTGTCAGCTATTATGATTACTTTCAGCCAGAGGCTTACGTCCCACAGACCGATACCTTCATTGAAAAAGATGCTAGTATCAACGATGAAATTGATAAACTGCGGCACTCGGCGACATCTTCCCTATTCGAACGGAAAGATGTGATTGTGATTGCCTCTGTTTCCTGTATTTATGGATTAGGTTCTCCTGAAGAATATAGTGAAATGGTGTTATCGCTTAGAACGGGTATGGAAGTGGAACGCAATCAACTATTGCGTCGATTAGTCGATATCCAATACGACCGAAACGATATCGATTTCAAGCGCGGAACTTTTCGTGTCCGTGGCGATGTTGTTGAGATTTTCCCTGTTTCTCGTGATGAACACTGCATGCGTGTCGAGTTTTTTGGTGATGAAATCGATCGGATTCGTGAGGTCGATGCATTAACAGGAGAAATCATTGGGGAACGAGAACATGTAGCGATTTTTCCAGCTTCCCACTTCGTTACAAGGGAAGAAAAGCTGAAAATAGCGATTGAAAATATTGAAAAAGAACTGGAAGGTCGTCTGGAAGAACTGCGAGATGAAAATAAATTGCTCGAAGCTCAGCGACTTGAACAGCGGACGCGTTATGACCTGGAAATGATGCGTGAAATGGGTTTTTGCTCAGGGATTGAAAATTACTCGCGCCATTTAACCTTAAGGGATGCGGGCTCGACACCTTATACACTGCTTGATTATTTTCCAAAGGACTTTTTGATGGTGATTGATGAGTCGCATGTTACCTTGCCGCAAGTGAGAGGGATGTTTAATGGGGATAAAGCGCGGAAACAAGTGCTTGTTGATCATGGCTTCCGTCTGCCATCAGCGCTTGATAACCGGCCGTTAATGTTTGATGAGTTCGAAAAGCATATCCAGAATATCATTTTTGTTTCGGCTACACCTGGACCATACGAGCTTGAGCATACGCCGGAAATGGTGTCGCAGATTATCCGCCCGACAGGACTTTTGGATCCAACCCTTGAAGTCCGTCCAATTGAGGGGCAAATCGATGACTTGATTGGTGAAATTCACGAACGGGTTAGGAAAAATGAACGTGTCCTTGTAACGACTTTGACGAAAAAAATGTCCGAGGACCTAACCGATTATCTAAAGGAAATCGGTATCAAAGTTCAATATTTGCATTCGGAGGTTAAGACACTCGAACGGATTGAAATTATCCGAGAACTGCGTCTCGGCAAATATGACGTTCTTATCGGAATTAACCTGCTCCGAGAAGGACTGGATATACCAGAGGTTTCGCTCATCGCGATTCTAGATGCCGACAAGGAAGGCTTCCTTCGTTCCGAACGGTCGTTAATCCAAACGATTGGCCGTGCCGCCCGGAATGCCCATGGACATGTCATCATGTATGCAGACAAAATCACGAACTCGATGGAATTAGCGATAAGTGAAACGAAACGCCGTCGTTCCATTCAGGAAGAATATAATCGCAAGCATGGAATCACGCCAATGACGATTCAGAAGGATATTCGCGATGTCATCCGTGCCACCCATGCAGCGGAAGATCAGGAAGATTACAAACCAGCGGCATCGTTCAGTAAGATGTCGAAGAAAGAAAAAGAAAAACTAATTGCCACGATGGAAAAAGAAATGAAGGTCGAAGCCAAGGCGCTTAATTTTGAACGGGCCGCTGAGCTTCGTGATTTAATATTGGAACTTAAGGCGGAAGGATGACGTTACAATGGCAATGGAAAAACTGATTGTGAAAGGCGCCAGAGCCCACAATTTGAAAAATATAGATGTCACCATTCCGAGAGATAAGCTTGTTGTACTGACGGGACTTTCCGGCTCAGGAAAGTCCTCGCTTGCCTTTGATACGATTTATGCAGAAGGACAAAGGCGCTATGTCGAATCCCTGTCTGCCTATGCGCGGCAATTCCTTGGCCAGTTGGATAAACCGGATGTGGATGCGATTGAGGGTCTCTCTCCGGCAATCTCCATCGATCAAAAAACAACAAGCCGGAATCCTCGTTCAACGGTCGGTACGGTGACAGAAATCTATGATTATTTACGGTTATTATTTGCGAGGGTCGGACACCCAACCTGTCCGATTCATGGAATTGAAATTTCTTCGCAAACAATTGAGCAGATGGTCGACCGTATTTTAGAATACCCGGAACGGACCAAAATGCAAATCCTAGCACCTGTTATTTCAGGCCGTAAAGGATCACATGTGAAGGTATTCGAGGATATTAAGAAACAAGGATTTGTCCGTGTCCGTGTGGATGGGGAAATGATTGACCTTGGTGATGACATCGAACTTGAAAAAAACAAAAAGCATTCGATTGAGGTTATTATCGACCGGATCGTTGTCAAGGAAGGGGTTTCGGCAAGGATTGCCGATTCGCTCGAGACCGCTCTGAAACTGGGCGAAGGTAAGGTTATTGTTGACGTTATCGGACAAGAAGAGCTGTTATTTAGTGAAAATCATGCCTGTCCGCACTGTGGTTTTTCAATTGGAGAACTAGAACCGCGGATGTTTTCCTTCAACAGTCCGTTTGGCGCCTGCCCTGAATGTGATGGGCTTGGCTCTAAGCTTGAAGTCGATCTCGATCTGGTCATTCCTAATCGTGATTTGACACTAAAAGAGCATGCGATTGCCCCGTGGGAGCCAACAAGTTCTCAATATTATCCGCAGTTGCTTGAGGCTGTATGCAATCATTTCGGAGTGGATATGAATACCCCTGTTAAGGAAATCCCTGAACACTTGATGGAAAAAGTCCTCTATGGGGGCGGGCGTGAAAAGATTTATTTTCGCTATGAAAATGATTTTGGCCAGATTCGTGAGGGTAATATTGAATTTGAAGGTGTCATCCGTAATGTTGAGCGCCGGTACAAAGAGACAAGCTCTGATTACATCCGGGAGCAAATGGAAAAATACATGGGCGAGCAGGCATGTCCAACCTGTAAAGGCTACCGTTTGAAAAAAGAAACTTTGGCTGTCCTAATTAATGGCCGGCATATTGCCCATGTTACCGACCTTTCGATTGAAGAAGCAAATCAATTTTTTGCAGAATTAGACCTTTCAGAAAAAGAAATGCAAATTGCCAAATTGATTTTCCGTGAAATTAGTGAACGGCTAGGTTTCTTAATTAATGTTGGTCTCGATTATTTAACACTGAGCCGGACAGCTGGTACGCTTTCAGGCGGGGAAGCCCAGCGGATTCGCTTGGCCACACAAATCGGTTCGCGTTTAACGGGTGTCCTATATATCTTGGATGAACCGTCAATCGGACTGCATCAGCGGGATAATGACCGCTTAATCGGGGCATTGCAAAACATGCGCGATATCGGCAACACCTTGATTGTCGTCGAGCATGATGAGGACACCATGCTTGCTGCCGATTATTTGATTGATATCGGCCCCGGTGCCGGGGTGCATGGTGGTGAAATCGTCTCGGCTGGTACACCGGCTGAGGTGATGGCTGACCCGAATTCACTGACAGGTCAATATCTATCAGGGAAGAAGTTTATTCCGCTGCCACTCGAGCGCCGCAAACCGGATGGACGTTTTATTGAAATCAAGGGTGCTTCTGAAAATAACTTAAAAAATGTCAATGTGAAGCTGCCGCTTGGTATGTTTATTGCAGTAACAGGTGTATCGGGGTCAGGAAAAAGTACCCTAATCAACGAGATCCTCCATAAATCACTTTCACAAAAGCTGCACCGTGCAAAAACAAAACCTGGTGAACATAAAAGCATTAAAGGAATTGACTATTTAGAAAAAGTCATCGATATCGATCAGTCGCCAATCGGCCGAACACCGCGCTCGAATCCTGCCACCTATACCGGGGTTTTCGATGACGTCCGTGATGTGTTTTCGAACACAAACGAAGCGAAGGTCCGTGGCTATAAAAAAGGCCGCTTCAGCTTTAATGTGAAGGGTGGACGCTGCGAGGCGTGCCGCGGTGATGGGATTATCAAAATTGAAATGCACTTTTTACCCGATGTGTATGTACCTTGCGAAGTCTGCCATGGCAAGCGTTATAATCGCGAGACCTTAGAAGTAAAGTACAAAGGAAAAAACATTTCAGATATCCTCGATATGACCGTGGAAGCTGGTGTTGAATTTTTTGAAAACATTCCAAAAATCAGCCGCAAGCTGCAAACCATTTATGATGTTGGCCTCGGATACATTAAATTAGGGCAGCCGGCGACAACTTTATCTGGAGGAGAAGCGCAGCGCGTCAAGCTCGCTTCTGAACTGCACCGTCGCTCACAAGGGAAATCCTTTTACATTTTAGATGAGCCGACAACAGGTCTTCATGTCGATGACATTTCACGTTTGCTCATTGTGCTGCAGCGATTGGTTGATAATGGCGATACTGTGTTAGTGATCGAGCATAATCTTGATGTCATTAAGGCAGCAGATTACCTTGTCGATCTTGGACCTGAGGGCGGCGACAAGGGCGGAACGATTGTGGCTACCGGAACACCTGAAAAGATAGCCGAAGTTCCTGAATCATATACGGGCAAGTACTTAAAACCAATTCTTGAACGTGACCGGTTACGAATGAAACAGGAAATTGAAGATAAGAGTACCATAAAAGCTTAGGTAGTAAAGAGGAGCCGAAATTCGGAGGGATGCCTTCTGAATTCGGTTCTTTTTTATGAGCTGAACTCCGGGTAAATGTGGGTTTGGCGGAATTACGGCTGGAATCAGCGGAATAAGTTTGAGAGTTCGCGGAATAAATAGTGAGGTGGGCGGAATAAATTAAAGTTTGCCGGTATTCCGGGTCAATTCAGCGGAATCTAAACCAAAGAGCTGCCTAATTCAAACGCCAACCAAGAAGGCACCCACTTTTTCTAAAAATATACGAAACTTTCTCCTCTCCCATTTCGTAAATAAAAGATAAAGGAGTTGGGCGCAAAAATGGAAACGAGAAAGGTTCTTTCAAGCTTGTGCTATTTTAGTATTTTTTTCGCTGGGTTCATTTTTCCGCTGATCGTGTTTATCGCGACGGGAGATGAAGTCACAAAAAGACATGCCAAAAAATCACTACTATCGCATTTAATTCCACTCATTCCAACACCATTTATTGTATTCGGTATCTACTATGATTTCGCCACTATTCAAGACAGGGTGCCTGCTTTTACGATTATAAGTATGGTTGTCCTTTTGATTATCTGGCTTGTTGTCGTCATCTGGAACATTATCAAAGGCGTAAAGGTCTTAGTTTCTGAATAAGCATAAAGTGAGACAAATTTATGATTCTGGGGTGGAAAAGAAGATGAAAGAAGAAAAAAAGCGGATTTTAAAAATGGTTGAAGAAGGCAAGTTGACCGTGGATGAAGCAGTAACATTGCTTGATGAACTCGAAAAAGCCCAGCAGACGATGGAGCAAAAGCAAGAGCAGATTGTGAATGAACTCTCGACAGCTGTGAATTTTGAAGAAACGAAAAAGGAAGACCCTTTACAGGCGAAATACCAATCGACAAAGGAGAAAATTTTTGATTTTGTCGATACGGCATTGAAAAAAATCAAAGATTTTGATTTTGATTTGAACTTTGGCCAATCCATCGAAATCTCACATATTTTCCACCAAGGTGATGTCGACCTGACAAATATGGACATTGATGTAGCTAACGGGTCCATAAAGATTGCTGCATGGGACCAGCCGGATGTACGAATTGAGTGCCAGGCGAAGGTATTTAGGGTGGAAAACTCAGACCAAGCGCGGCAGAACTTTTTAAGAGATGTCGTTTTTTCTGTTGAGAATCAAAAATTACGTTTTATGACTCAGCAAAAGTGGATGAAAGTTGAATCCGTTATTTATGTGCCAAAATCTGAGTATGAGCGCGTGCGTATTAGGATGTTTAATGGCACTGTATTAGGGGAAGAAATGAATGTAGCTGACCTAAGGGTGAAAACCGCAAATGGGAAAATAAACCTTGAACGGATAAAAGGTAAAAAAGCAGAGGTTGAAACAGCGAACGGAAAAATCAAGATTATCAACAGTCAAATTGATGATCTTGAGGCAGAGACCATTAACGGGGGAATCAAACTTGATGGTGATTTCAAAAATGTAGAAACGCAATCCTTTAATGGAAACATCAGCTATAATATCAGCGGAAATCGCGCAGAAGTAATACAAGTAAAAGCGACCACTGGCGGGATCGACCTATTCGTCCCTGAAGCGTTGCCAGTAAATGGGGAGCTTAAGACCAATCTTGGCGGTTTTAATCTGCAGCTAGTCGGTGTGCAGATACTGGAGGAGAAAAGCGAAATGATTCAGAAATCGCTCCGCTTCCAATCTATTAATCATCCTGATAAAATGGTGAAAATCTATGCTGACACAAAAACTGGTTCCATCGCAATTCATAGATCACAAGATGTATAACTAGGAGAGCCGAAAATGAGATGGCTGATTGGATGTTTAATTAATGCGGTTTTATTTATGGCACTTGCGGGTTATTTTCACGAAAGCTTTCAATTAACTGGATTTAGCGCTGCACTTCAGGCAAGCATTTTATTGTCTATATTAAATGTTTTGGTGCGCCCGCTCCTGGTTTTATTTACTTTGCCAGTAACAGTTTTAACCTTAGGGTTGTTTCTATTTGTCATCAATGCCATTACGCTTGAACTGACGGACTATTTGATGGGTGACGCCTTTGAGATTTCTAGTTTTGGCATGGCATTCTTTTTCGCTGTACTTATGTCAATTGTAAACTTGATTATTCAAAAAACGCTTTTGCAACCATCAAGGAAATCGAAGGATTAATGGTAAGGGTGTTCACCTAATAGGTGTGCACTCTTTTTTTTTTTGAAAAAAATATCCAAATCAATTTTTTAGACAGGAAAGTATGGTTATTCATTAAAAAATGCTAAAATGAATGGAAATGGAATTTTTATGTTTTCAAAATTTATTGCTGTCTAGCTCCAGGCGCCATCGGCTCGAGGTCATAAGCCAATCCGTCATGAAGGTTAAAGAGCAACCTTCATGACGGCTCGTCTTATGCTTGGCTACATAAAGCTAACGCTTTATGTACGCATTAAGGGAGACTAATTCTCTGGCAACGCTACGCTTGCCATCGAAAAGTCTCCCTATATCGCCGATAGGCAGGCGCCTTACGCTTTTCTAATTAAGGAGGATGTTTCCATGCCGAAAGTTCGTACCAAAGATATAGTAGAGAAATTTAAACTTGAATTGGTCAGCGGTGAAGAAGGAATTAACCGCCCGATTACTATGAGTGACATCTCCCGTCCAGGAATTGAAATTGCTGGATATTTTGAATTTTATCCCGCGGAACGTATTCAACTCTTAGGAAAAACAGAACTATCATTTTTTGAAATGCTTTCCGAAAACGAACGGATTTCAAGAATGGAACGTTTATGTACCGATATCACTCCAGCGATTATTGTCACCAGAGATATTGAGGTACCCATAGAGCTGATTGAAGCATCAGAGCGTGAATCAGTTCCTGTTCTACGTGTGGGCATGAAAACGACCCGTTTCTCCAGCCGCCTAACCAATTACTTAGAGAGCAGGCTGGCGCCAACGACGGCGGTCCATGGTGTCTTAGTGGATGTTTATGGGATTGGTGTGTTAATTACCGGAAAAAGCGGTGTTGGTAAAAGTGAAACCGCATTAGAATTAGTCAAACGCGGTCATCGTCTCATCGCGGACGATTGCGTTGAAATTCGTCAGGAAGACCAGGATACCTTAGTTGGGACGTCTCCGGATTTAATCGAGCATTTACTAGAAATCCGCGGTTTAGGGATTATCAATGTGATGACACTGTTCGGTGCAGGTGCGGTCCGTAGTAATAAACGCATCACGCTCGTTATGAATTTAGAAATTTGGGACTCCAAAAAACAGTATGACCGTCTTGGTTTGGATGAAGAGACAATGAAAATTATCGACACGGATGTACCTAAGTTAACCATCCCCGTTCGTCCGGGACGAAATCTCGCTGTTATTATTGAAGTAGCGGCCATGAATTTCCGTCTGAAACGAATGGGTGTGAATGCAGCGCAACAATTTACCGAGCGCTTGTCCGATGTCATTGAAGACGGTGACCATGAAGAGATTTAAAGGGGAAAAGGAGATAGACAGATGAACGAAACTATTCAACCGCTAAATCCGATTGCCTTTACACTTGGGCCTATTTCGGTGCATTGGTATGGGGTTATTATTGGATCAGGTCTGGCACTTGCCTTGTACCTTGCCATAAGGGAAGGTAATCGAAGGGGACTTGATAAAGACACGTTTGCAGATTTAATGCTATGGGCCATTCCGATTGCGATTATTTCGGCCCGAATTTATTATGTGATTTTTGAATGGGAATATTATGTCAAACATCCGGCGGATATCCCGCAAATTTGGAATGGAGGCATCGCCATTCACGGTGCATTAATTGGCTCCGTCCTGACCGCCTATGTGTTTTCCAAAAAACGCGGCCTATCTTTCTGGAAGATTGCAGACATTGCCGCACCAAGTATTATTCTCGGACAGGCAATTGGCCGCTGGGGTAATTTCATGAACCAGGAAGCCCATGGCGGAGAAGTAACAAGAACTTTCCTAGAAAACTTACACTTGCCTACATTTATTATTGATCAAATGTATATTAACGGAACCTATTATCATCCAACGTTCCTTTACGAATCTCTCTGGGACTTTGCAGGCTTTTTCCTATTAATTTTCTTACGTCGAGTCAATTTCCGGCGCGGGGAACTGTTCCTAACCTATGTGATTTGGTATTCGATCGGCCGCTTTTTTATCGAAGGATTAAGGACCGATAGTTTAATGCTTGGAAGTCTTCGGATGGCGCAAACGATATCGATTGCATTGGTGATTGGTGCACTAGCCATTCTCATTTATCGTCGAACAAAGCAGATTACGGAGAGACGTTATTTAGACCAAGAGAATCTCTAATCGGAATCTTTAAAGGAGAGTATGGGGGAAATGCTATTTAATTCATTAAAAAAGGGGTTGCTGGTTGGCTTTAAAACAACATGGGCATTGGGAAAAATTATCTTTCCTGTGACCCTGATTGTGGCAGTACTGCAGTATACACCCGTACTGCCATGGATCATTAAAGTGATTTCCCCGCTTATGAAGCTAATTGGCTTGTCAGGGGATGCGGCCATTCCGCTTGTACTTGGGAATTTTCTCAACCTTTATGCGGCGATTGGAGCAATTTTAACGCTTGATTTTTCGGTAAAAGAAGTATTTATTTTAGCAGTAATGCTGTCATTTTCACATAATTTATTTATTGAATCAGGCGTTGCCATGAAAGCCGGTGTAAAGCTGTGGATTGTTCTCGTCACAAGACCAGGTCTTGCCTTGCTTTCCGCAGCAGTGATTAATCTTGTCTGGCATGGCGGCGGAGAGACCGCTCAATATGGATTTATTGAGCAGAGTGCCGAACCTGCTGTGGGAGTCGGCGGAATTCTCCTCGAAGCCATTCAAAAAGCAGGGCTGGGCATTTTTCAGCTAGCAATGATTGTCATACCGTTAATGGTCGTGATTCAAATTTTAAAAGACATACAATGGTTAAATAAATTTTCAAAGACGATGGCTCCGGTTACCAAAACCTTGGGCATGCAGGAGAACACTTCGACCACGATGGCAGCCGGCCTGTTGTTCGGCTTAGCCTATGGTGCCGGTGTGATGATTCAGGCAGTTAAAGAAGATGGAGTCAGCAAAAAGGATATAACCCTGGCGTTTATTTTTCTAATGGCCTGCCATGCGGTTGTCGAGGATACGTTAATCTTTATTCCGCTTGGTATTCCAGTCTTGCCGTTGTTTCTCATCCGGATCGGGGTTGCAATTGTGTTGACCCTAATTGTCGGTACGATTTGGAAACGCTCGGGGCTTGTGAAAAGAAAGGAAGCAACCTATGACTAACAAAATTACTACGATTCTATTTGATTTAGACGGAACATTAATTGATACGAATGAATTAATTATTACGACGTACCTGCACACACTGGAAAAATACTACCCAAGCAAGTACCAGCGTGAGGATGTCCTGCCATTTCTCGGACCTACGCTGCACGAGGCGTTTGGCAGTATCGACCCTGATCAGGTCGAGGAAATGATTTTAGAATACCGCGCCTTTAACATTGCCAATCATGATAGGCTAGTGAAGGAATTTATCGGTGTAACGGAAACAGTTCGGTCCTTAAAAGAAAAAGGGTATAAGCTCGGAGTTGTAACGACGAAACGTCATGATGTGACAATGAAGGGTCTGCGTCTGATGAACCTTGAACCATTCTTTGAGGTGATTGTTGCTTACGAACATGTCAGCAAGACCAAGCCAGACCCAGAACCAATTTTTAAAGCATTAGAACAGCTCGATTCTTCGCCTGAAGAGACGATGATGGTCGGCGATAATTACCACGATATTTTAGCAGGCAAAAATGCTGGGACTGTAACGGCTGGCTGTGCGTGGTCGATTAAAGGTAGAGAGTATATTGCAAAGTACGAACCAGAATATATTCTAGAGAACATGGCTGACTTATTAACCATTCTCGGGGAGTGAAATGAGTGAGAAATACGACCCGCTACCCTGTTGAAGGGGCAAATTCCTTATGGCACGTCTACAAGACTGTGCCTTTTTGGAAGGTTGTCAGAAATTTTATTGTGATCCAACTGGCACGCTATACGCCATTCTTGGGGATGAAGAATTGGCTCTATCGTGTTTTTCTGGGCCTTAAAGTGGGCGAGCAGACCTCCTTTGCCTTAATGGTCATGCTGGATGTCATGTTCCCAGAAAAAATCAGCGTCGGCCGCAATACCGTCATCGGCTATAACACGACCATTCTTGCGCATGAGTATTTAATTAAAGAATACCGGCTGGGTCCGGTTGTTATTGGCAGTGAAGTGATGATCGGTGCAAATTCGACTATACTTCCAGGCGTGACGATTGGTGATGGGGCGATTGTCTCGGCGGGAACTTTAGTTCATAAGGATGTTCCTCCTGGATGTTTTGTTGGCGGGAATCCGATGCGGCTTATTTACACAAAGGAAGAATTGGCCGATCGCTGGGCCGATGATTCGATTTATGGTCAGAAAAAATAACATTTTCTGCATAGCTGAAGTCTGGTTTCGCAACCAGGCTTTTTTTGTAGTAAACTTACTCTTAAATTACTCTTTCGCGGAATAAATCAGGAAATTGGCGGAATTCATGGTCTTATTGGCGGAAATCCACTAAAGTTTGGCGGGAATCCTATCCAAGTTTGGCGGGAATCCCTCAAACTTTGGCGGGAATCTCTTCCGGGTCAAATCGAATTCCAAAGCTATAACAAAAATTTTCTGAGTTTTGGCGGAATTCAATCAGAGTTTGGCGGGAAAACTATCTAGATTTGGTCAATTCCTTCAAAATTTCATTGACGAAAAGGTTCCCTAGAGGTAAACTAAAAATACTTTAATTCATTATCACATTAGCAGACTAAAGCATTTAAAAAATATGCAATATAAAAACAAAGTAATCTAACGATAAAGGATGAGCAGGATGAGTCGCTTGTTTATGTTTGAAAAGCCTTTAGGCATGAGAGACACGCTGCCGGAGTTATATGAAAAGAAACATCGTGTTCGGACCTTAATGGAGGATACGATCAAACTTTGGGGCTGCCAATTTATTGAAACACCTACACTGGAATACTATGAAACCGTTGGAACCGCATCAGCCATTCAGGATGCCCAGCTTTTTAGATTGCTTGACAAAGAGGGTCATACGCTCGTTTTGAGGCCTGACATGACAGCACCGATTGCCAGAGTAGCAGCATCGAAACTATTGCAGGATGACATGCCGCTTAGGTTAGCATACTCTGCGAACGTTTTCCGGGCGCAGCAACGTGAAGGCGGCCGGCCTGCTGAGTTTGAGCAAATCGGTGTAGAATGCTTGAATGACGAAACGGTTTCTTGTGATGGAGAGGTCATATCATTACTTATTTCTTCATTGAAAAAAGCAGGATTATCGGAGTTCCAAGTATCTATCGGCCATATTGGCTTTGCCCAGGAATTATTTTTACAAATCCTCGGCACAGATGAGCGGGCCGATTCGTTAAGAAGATTTCTCTATGAAAAAAATTATGTCGGCTACCGTGAGCATGTAAACTCCCTATCGCTATCATCTATTGATAAGCAAAGACTACTGCAGTTCCTTGACCTTAGGGGCGGAGTGGAAATAATTGGAACAGCACTCGACCTAATAGAAAATGAAAAAGGAAAGCAAGCTATTTTACAACTAAAGGAATTATGGGATTGTATAAATGATTACGGTGTACAGGATCAAGTCAAATTTGATTTAACCATCGTCAGCCATATGAGCTACTATTCTGGGATTTTATTTGAAGTTTACGCAGGGAAGGTTGGCTTTCCAATTGGGAATGGCGGTCGATATAGCTTAATAGAAAAATTTGGAAAAAAAGCAAGTGCGACCGGGTTTGGGGTTCACCTTGATCGACTTTTAGAGGCACTCGGAAGCTATGATATCGAAAACACAGTGACCTGCATCTTTTTCAGCCAGGAGCGACGAAGAGAAGCCTTTCAATTAGCCGAAAAAATGCATCAACAAGGTAAGAGGACAGTGCTTCAGGATATCAATGGTGTCAAAAATCTGGATGCCTATACAAAGAAATTTGCGGATACTACCTACTTATTAGGAGGGCGTGCCGATGAATAATGTACTAACGATTGCGATGCCGAAGGGGCGGATTTTTGAAGAAGCGGCCGAACTGCTTAGGAAAGCTGGTTATCAGCTTCCGCCGGAATTCGATGATTCCCGAAAATTAATTATTGAGGTTGAAAATGAGGGACTAAGGTTTATCTTAGCGAAACCGACAGACGTTCCTACCTATGTCGAGCATGGCGTTGCGGATATTGGTATTGCCGGCAAGGATGTATTGCTTGAGGAAGAGCGCGATGTCTACGAGCTTCTCGATTTACGCATCAGCGCCTGTTATTTGGCAGTAGCGGGTCTTCCCAATACGAAAGTGAATGATGTTGCACCGAGAGTGGCCACTAAATATCCGAATGTGGCCGAGGCTTATTTTCGTGAGCAGGGGGAACAAGTCGAGATTATTAAATTAAATGGTTCGATCGAACTGGCCCCAATCATTGGTTTATCAGATCGAATCGTCGATATTGTGTCGACTGGACGGACGATGAGGGAAAACGGTCTCGTCGAGTACGAGAGAATTGTCGATGTAACATCGCGGCTGATCGTCAATCCTGTCAGCTATCGGATCAAAGACAATCAGATCGACGATTTAGTGACACGACTTAGTGAAGTAGTTTCAGTGGGGGATTATTAACATGAAAATACTAAAAGTGAGTGAACTGATTTCGATTAAACGTTCGATTGAAGCGGGAACCTCAGAACAGCAGGAGGTTGTCAAAAAAATTATTGCGGAGATTCGCACTCGCGGTGACGAAGCGTTAAGAGAGTATACCGAAAAATTCGACCGTGTGAACTTGTCTTCTTTTTCCGTAACAGATAAAGAAATCGAGGCAGCCTATCAGCAGATCGATCAGCGTTTTATCTCGATCGTCCAGGAAGCAGCAGAAAATATTCGAGCATTTCATGAAAAGCAGCTCCGGCCATCATGGATGACCACCGAAGAAAATGGAACCGTTCTTGGTCAAAAAATAACGCCGCTTGATTCGGTTGGCGTGTATGTGCCAGGTGGAACAGCTGCCTATCCATCATCCGTCCTAATGAATGTGATTCCGGCGAAAGTCGCTGGTGTAAAACGGATTGTGATGGTATCACCTCCTGACGACCAAGGTCAATTGCCAGCAGCGGTACTTGTGGCTGCAAAGGAAGCCGGCGTCGAAGAAATCTATAAGGTTGGCGGGGCTCAGGCGATTGCAGCACTCGCCTATGGAACAGAATCGATTCGCTCCGTTGATAAAATTACCGGTCCGGGAAATATCTTTGTGGCGCTGGCAAAACGAGAGGTTTTCGGGGATGTGGACATCGACATGATCGCCGGTCCAAGTGAGATTGCCATTTTGGCAGATGACACGGCAAAGGCGGACGAATTGGCGGCTGACCTGCTATCACAAGCTGAGCACGACCCGCGGGCCTGCAGTGTTCTCGTTACTCCATCGATAACTCTAGCCGAAGCAGTTGCTTTGGAAGTCGAAAAGCAGCTGGAACTTCTGCCACGAAAAGACATCGCCGCCCGCTCGATTGCCGATTATGGTGTGATTTACGTAACAGCAGATATGGACGAAGCAGTGGAAACCGTAAACCAATTAGCACCTGAACACTTAGAAGTCATCACAGAAAATGCCATTGAGTTACTTGGGAAAATTCGTCACGCAGGAGCGATCTTTATTGGTCGTTACAGCTCCGAACCCGTGGGAGACTATTTTGCAGGTCCCAATCATGTCCTGCCGACAAACGGAACCGCTCGCTTTTCCAGTCCACTAAATGTGGACGATTTTCAAAAGAAATCGAGCGTGATTATCTACAGTGAAAAGGCTTTAACCGAGAATGGCGCAAAAATTGCTGAGTTCGCCCGGATGGAAGGGCTCGAGGCCCATGCGAGGGCAGTGGAAATTCGTTTGAAAAATGACGGAAAGTTATAGCTTTCATAAAATAAGGAGGTCCCGTTCGTGGAAAGAATCGCAAGTGTTGAACGAAATACAAATGAAACGCAAATACAATTGAAATTAGAAGTAGATGGTGACGGACAGTCCAATCTTGAAACGGGTGTCCCATTCATGACGCATATGCTTGATTTATTCACAAAGCACGGGCAATTCAACCTTACAGTTAATGCGAATGGTGATACAGAAGTAGACGATCACCATACAACAGAAGATATTGGCATTTGTTTAGGGCAGGCGCTTCGTGAAGCACTGGGGGACAAGCGCGGAATTAAGCGCTACGGGAATGCCTTTGTACCGATGGATGAAGCTTTAGCACAGGTAGTCGTCGATCTTAGTAATCGCCCGCATCTTGAAATGCGAGCCGAGTTTCCAGGACAAAAAGTGGGCACCTTTGACACCGAGCTTGTTCATGAATTTTTATGGAAGCTTGCATTAGAGGCTCGGATGAATCTTCATGTTATCGTACATTACGGACAAAATACACACCATATGATCGAAGCCGTCTTTAAAGCACTCGGACGTGCCCTAGACGAAGCAACGACCATCGACCCACGCATCAAAGGCGTGCCATCGACAAAAGGGATTTTATAAAAACCTTGGTGACAGGCACCATCAAACAGAAGGCAAGAAATTTGGGTGTCAGGCACCATGAAAAGGCACCAGGAAAGGGATGTTTTCGATGATTGGCATTGTTGATTATGGGATGGGGAATTTGTTTAGCGTGAGTAAAGCACTTGAGCGACTGGGCGCTGATTATTTTATTTCCGCCAATAAGAAGGAATTGCTTCAAGCTGATGGATTGATTCTTCCTGGGGTTGGTTCCTTTCGTGATGCGATGGAACTCTTGCCAGTGGAGACAATCAAGGAATTTGTGGCAACGGGTAAACCGCTCCTCGGTATCTGCCTTGGGATGCAGCTGTTGTTTGAGCAAAGTGAGGAAAATGGTCCAACGAAAGGGTTAGGATTGTTACCAGGAAGTGTTCGCCGCTTTCCAGGCCGAACACCTGAGGGAGCGACTTACAAGGTTCCTCACATGGGCTGGAATCGGCTTGAATTTGTTAACAACTCACCTCTGTTGAAAAATGTAGAAGAGGATTATGTGTATTTCGTCCATTCCTATTATGTGGATGCAAATAACAGCGATGTTTTACTGGCAAAGGCGGATTATCACGAACAAGTTTCAGCAGTTGTTGGCAGAGACAATGTGATGGGGATGCAATTTCATCCAGAAAAAAGCAGCAAGCTTGGGATGGCTCTTCTAGGTAATTTTTTACAAATGGTGGAGGAAAGGAAGACAGTCCGATGAGTTTAACAATATATCCGGCAATTGATATGCGGGGCGGCAATTGTGTCCGTCTCCTCCAAGGGGACTATGATCAAGAAACGATTTACGGGAACTCACCGTTTGATATGGCCAAGAGTTTTGCCGCTGACGGCGCAGATTGGATCCACATGGTGGACCTTGACGGGGCAAAGGATGGCAAGCGGGTTAATGACCGGTTCGTGATTGAAGCGGCCAACAAACTTGATGTAAAAATTCAAATTGGCGGCGGGATTCGTTCGGAAGAGGACATCATTCACTACCTTGAAAATGGTGTGGATCGGGTCATCATCGGAAGCATTGCTGTATCGAATCCAGAGTTTGCAATTGAGATGATAAAGAAATACGGTGGGAAAATTGCGGTTGGCATTGATGCGAAAAATGGCTATGTCGCCACACACGGATGGCTGGATACATCAGAACTAAAAGCTGTCGATCTCGGCAAGCGCTTTGCAGAAGCAGGTGCTGAGACGTTTATTTTTACCGATATTGCCACAGATGGGACACTTGCAGGTCCTAATATTGCCGCGGTTTGTGAAATGGCAAAAGTGACTGGAAAAAATGTTATTGCCTCCGGCGGGGTAAGCAGTCTTGCAGATTTAAAGGCGATAGCGAAAAACGGCATAAGCGGTGCAATTGTAGGTAAGGCGCTATACGAAAATCGTTTTACCCTGAAGGAAGCATTGGAACTGGCAGGAGTATAACACAGGAGTTTACATAGTATTCCCTGCAAAAAGAGGCATTGGAAGGTGAGAGTATATGACATTAACAAAACGAATCATTCCCTGCCTTGATGTAAAGGACGGTCGAGTGGTAAAAGGCATTCAATTTGTCCAGCTGCGGGATGCGGGGGACCCGGTTGAATTGGCACGATTTTACGACGAGCAAGGTGCAGACGAGCTTGTTTTCCTAGATATCTCAGCATCGGTTGAAGGTAGAAAAACGATGGTGGAAGTAGTGAAGGCTGTCGCTTCCGAACTGGCGATTCCGTTTACGGTTGGCGGGGGAATCAATGCCTTGGAAGATATGAAGAGAATTCTTCGGGCCGGGGCAGATAAAGTGTCACTGAACACAGCTGCCGTCTTGAATCCAGAGGTCATTAAAGAAGGTGCCAGTTACTTCGGTTCGCAATGTATCGTCGTAGCGATTGATGCGAAATTTGATGAAGAAATTGGGACATGGCGTGTGTTTACGCACGGCGGGCGGACTCCTACAGACAAACTAGTGGTTGAGTGGGCAAAGGAAGCAGCCGAGCTTGGAGCAGGTGAAATTCTATTAACCAGTATGGACAGTGACGGCGAGAAAAATGGATTTGATCTAGAACTGACAAAGGCGGTTAGTGAAGCCGTTCCGATTCCAGTCATCGCTTCGGGCGGAGCAGGGAATTCGGAACATTTTGAGGAGGCATTTAGTGCTGGGAAGGCAGACGCTGCCCTTGCTGCATCTATCTTTCACTATAAAGAGACATCAGTTCATGAAGTAAAAACCTATTTACGGGAAAAAGGAGTGACGGTTCGATGAATGTACGGTTTGATGAAAAAGGATTAGTGCCGGCCATTATCCAGGATGCTGGAACGAAAGAAGTATTAACGCTCGCATATATGAACGAGGAATCACTCGCGAAAACAATTGAAACGGGAGAAACCTGGTTTTTCAGCCGTTCTCGTCAGGAATTATGGCATAAAGGAGCGACAAGCGGCAATACGCAAACGGTTGTTAGCATCAACTATGACTGTGATCAAGATGCATTATTAGTGCTTGTCTATCCAAAAGGTCCTGCCTGCCATACGGGTGCGGTGAGTTGTTTTTCTGAACGTGGATTTAAGGGGACTTCGAGCTTGGCCGATTATCAGATCCTGCAATCGCTTGAAAAAGTGATCGTCGAACGTGAACGTGAGCGGCCAGAAGGGGCATACACAACCTATCTTTTTGAAAAAGGCGTCGATAAGATTTTGAAAAAAGTCGGCGAAGAAGCGGCCGAAGTGATTATCGCTGCTAAAAACCGTGACCCTGAGGAGCTAAGATGGGAAGCGGCAGATTTGCTTTATCACTTGCAGGTATTGCTTGTGGAACAAGGCCTCCCATTCAAAGATATTTTGAGGACATTAGAGGAAAGACACAAGGACCGGTCGTAAAAAGACCGGTTTTTTTTATTTAATACTGCATTGAGCAAAACTGAAGAGTAATTTTACAAATAGGCTACTATTATACAAAACTGAGAGCTTATTTTACAAAACGCACCGATAATTATACAAAAGTTAGATGAATTCGACGGAAATTGTAAAAACATTTCCATTTCTCCGTATCTTTCTAAAACAATCCGAAACTCCCCCATTACAATCCCTTCTCGAACAACTCCATGATGTGGTATACTACCTTAGTTATGTTAAAAATGTGGAGGACTTCATGGGTAAAGACGCGAAAGCAAGAATGCATATGGGAAAATTACTTTCATTTGTTCCTACGGGGGAATATTATTTCACGAAGGGTTTAAAGGCATTCCATCGACGTGATTTTATAAAAGCAAAAAAATATCTTGGGCGAGCGATGCAGCTTGAGCCGGGTGAACCGATGATTATATGCCAGTTGGCGATCGTGTCAACAGAACTTGGCGAGTTTGAAAATTCCAACCGGCTCTTGCACCTCATCCTTGAAGAACTAGATCAAGAAATGGTGGAATGCCATTACTTTTTGGCGAATAATTATGCCCATTTGGGATTTTTTAAAGATGCTTATCACCACGCCAAGCTGTATTTACAGCTAGATCCGGATGGTGATTTTAGCGAAGATACAGAGGATTTACTTGATGTATTAACATTTGAGTCAGAGGATCTTGAGGATGAACTTTATCCGCAAGATGACCTGATTGTCAAACAAGAACAAGCTCGTGACCTGCTGGAGTCAGGTTACTTTCCAAAAGCAATTGAGCTGTTAAATGATGTGGTCAAAGATTATCCAGAGTACTGGTCTGCTTACAATAACTTGGCGCTCGCTTATTTCTATCTAGGCAAAACAGAAAAGGCGGAATCCATCTTAGACGATGTGTTGGAGCGAAATCCGGGAAATCTCCATGCTCTTTGTAACAGACTTGTATTTGCTCATTATCAGGGCCAATTAAAGAATGTGGCTGGGTTGATTGCAACATTGAAGAAAATTCAACCGCTTCTTAGTGAACAGCAATTTAAGCTGGGTGCCTCGTTTGCATTGGTTGGTGAATATGAACTTGCCTATTTATGGCTGAAAAAATTATATAAACATGGCTTTGATGGCGATGGTCCGTATTATTATTGGCTTTCTTATTCGGCCTATTTCACAGGCCATGAAAATTTTGCAAAAAGCATCTGGAAAAAGGTGCTGGACCTTAATCCTGACAAAGAAGGCTCTGAACCGTGGAATAAAGAAAACGCATCAGCTAATGGTTTTGAGGACCTTTCCGGATCTATTTTTCAAAAGCTTGAAAGCGACTATGTAGAAGAGCGCTTATTTGCCCTTTTCCTAACGACCGTTTCAAGTAAAAAAGAGGAAATTATCACCTCTAAACGGCTTTTTAAAAACCAAAAATTTACGGCCTTGGAAAAGGATTATATCTCGTTAATCAGATCGGGAAAACCATCCAAAACTTCGGATGCACAAGAAATTGCCGAGCTTTTTTATGAAACCCATCAACCAATTGGCACCATTGAGGCTGGGTTATACCTCATGTGGTTTTCCGTGTATGTCGAGGTTTCCAAAGCTAAGCTTCGTTTGAAAAATAAACGAGCCTGGGCTGGTGCAGTTGAGTATATGTGGCACAAGCTGCGCAGTGAAAAGGTATCCCAGCAGGAAGTTGCTGAACGCTATGGGATTTCCACAGCAACGATTGGCAAATATGTAAAAATAGTGAATAGCTATTTGAATTAAGCATATTGGTGGACGATAAAACGATTGTTATATACGATTAAGTAAGGGAACAATATACTTAATCGTATTTTTTTATATTACTGTCTAGCTGCAGCGCCTAGGGGCTCTATGGTCTAAGCCAATCCGACGAGAAGGTAAAGAACAACCTTCCGGCCGGCTCGTCTTATGCTTGTCGCCCCTGACCAAGGCGCTTCCGCTTTTCTATAAAGGAGTGACAAAATATGTCTGAAGAAAAAATTTATGACGTCATTATTGCCGGTGCTGGCCCTGCGGGGATGACAGCGGCTGTTTATACATCTCGTGCGAACCTATCGACACTAATGATTGAGCGCGGGATGCCGGGCGGGCAGATGGCCAATACCGAGGACGTTGAAAATTATCCTGGCTTTGAAAGTATTTTAGGTCCGGATTTATCAACAAAGATGTTCGAACATGCGAAAAAGTTTGGCGCAGAATATGCTTATGGCGATATTAAGGAAATCATTGATCACGGCGACTATAAAATCGTCGTTGCCGGGTCAAAACAATATAAAGCTTACGCAGTTATCATTACTACGGGTGCAGAGTATAAGAAAATTGGTGTTCCAGGTGAAAAAGAACTGGGCGGCCGCGGTGTATCCTATTGTGCTGTATGTGATGGGGCCTTCTTTAAAGCAAAAGAGCTTTATGTGATTGGCGGCGGGGACTCTGCCGTGGAAGAAGGGGTTTATTTAACCCGTTTTGCTTCCAAAGTAACTATCGTCCATCGCCGTGATGAGCTACGTGCCCAAAAAATCCTCCAGGACCGTGCTTTTGCCAATGAGAAAGTGGATTTTATTTGGAATCACACGATTAAGTCAATTAATGACAAAGATGGCAAAGTTGGAAGTGTGACATTGGTTTCCACAGAGAATGGCGAAGAGCAAGTATTACCGGCTGACGGAGTCTTTATTTATATCGGCATGGTGCCATTATCGAAACCATTTACAAGACTAGGAATTACCAATGAAAATGGCTATATCGAAACAAATGACCGCATGGAAACGAAGGTACCGGGAATTTTTGCAGCTGGTGATATTCGAGAAAAAACGTTACGCCAGATTGTGACAGCAACGGGAGATGGAAGTATTGCTGCTCAAAGTGCCCAGCATTTTGTTGAGGAGCTTAAAGAAGAATTAAAACAGAAAAGCAGAAGCTAAAAAATCTTCCATTGTTTTTACAAAAACGTAACTCTGTTTTAATTCTCTTGTAACAGTAGTGAAATATTGTTAGGGTATGATAAAAGTAGTAATTGACCCCCTTTAAAAAATATATTCCTTTCATGCACAGGCCCGTAGCCTGTGCTATTTTTTTAGGCGGATCTGCTCGTAAGTATATTAATAAAAAGTATGTTAGCAATAGTGACTAACTATAATAATAATTACAGAAATATCAAATTTGTATTCATTGTGGCTGTATCCTAAAAATAGTATAATAAAAAGAATGAATTTAAAGTTATAGAGGGTTCTTTTGTAATTCGAGTAGAATTTGAAAAGGTCCTTTTTCAAAAAGGACAAGCGAATGCTTTTTCGAAGACTGCTAAAAACATGTATGCTTTATTAAGAGGGTGAATGTTGTGCAGCGTGTCACCAATTGTGTATTGATAAGAGACGAAAAAATATTGCTGCTGCAAAAACCACGCCGCGGCTGGTGGGTTGCTCCTGGTGGGAAAATGGAGCCGGGCGAATCGGTTCGAGACTCTTGCATCAGGGAATATCGTGAAGAAACGGGAATCTATTTGAAAAATCCACAGCTAAAAGGGATTTTTACAATGATTATGAAAGAAAACGACCAGCTTCTTTCCGAGTGGATGATGTTTACGTTTGTAGCAACTGATGCGGACGGCATCGATTTAGACGAATCTGAGGAAGGTAAGCTTGAATGGCAAATGATTGATCAATTGAAAAATTTGCCAATGGCTGCTGGCGATTATCATATTCTTGATTATATGATTCATGGAAAAGGAATTATTTACGGTACTTTTACTTATACAAAAGACTTTCAACTAATCAGTTATCGATTAGATCCAAGCTAACTAATAGGGGGAATTAATAATGAGTACCGGTGCTGCAAGTGACATTCAAATGGTGATTATTACAGGAATGTCTGGTGCAGGAAAAACTGTAGCCATTCAAAGTTTTGAAGATTTAGGTTTCTTCTGTGTCGATAATTTGCCTCCAACATTGCTTCCAAAATTCCTCGAACTTATGAAGGAATCCGGGAATAAGATGAATAAAGTTGCCCTTGTTATGGACCTGCGAGGAAGAGAATTCTTTGATCATCTATTTAAAGCATTGGATGAATTGGCAGAAACTTCGTGGGTGGCCCCGCAGATCTTATTTTTAGATGCGGATGATTCAACATTAGTGCGCAGATATAAAGAAACAAGGCGGTCGCATCCGTTAGCACCGACAGGCCTGCCACTTGAAGGAATTACGCTGGAGCGTGAACTTCTTGAAGAACTTAAAGGCAGGGCCCAATTGATTTACAATACTTCCCAGATGAAACCGCGGGAACTTCGTGAGAAAATATTAACGGAATTTACGGCGAATAAACAATCACTCTTTACTGTCAATGTCATGTCATTTGGCTTTAAGTATGGAATTCCTATTGATGCGGACCTTGTGTTTGATGTACGTTTCTTACCAAATCCTCATTATATCGAGCATATGAGACCTAAAACGGGGCTTGATGAGGATGTTTCCAGTTATGTATTAAAGTGGAATGAAACGCATAAGTTTTTGGAAAAAGTAACCGACCTGCTTTCTTTCATGCTGCCTCATTATAAAAGAGAAGGAAAAGCGCAGTTAGTGATTGCGATTGGATGTACAGGCGGACAGCACCGTTCAGTGACGCTTGCTGAACATCTAGGTAAATTTTTCCAACAAGACTATAAGACATGTATATCCCATCGTGACATTGAGAGGAGAAAGGAAAAAACAACATGAGCATTTACGGACAGCCTCGAATTGTCGTCATTGGCGGGGGAACAGGATTGCCAGTTTTATTGCGTGGATTAAAACAGTTTCCTGTTGATATTACCGCCATTGTGACAGTCGCGGATGACGGCGGCAGTTCAGGACGCTTGCGTGAAGACTTGCATATTCCACCTCCTGGAGATATTCGCAATGTGTTAGCCTCCTTATCAGATGTCGAACCGCTCGTTGAAGAAATGTTTCAACATCGGTTTAAAACATCGAATGAGCTTTCCGGACACTCGCTAGGAAATTTAATCTTGGCGGCAATGACCTCAATCACGGGTAATTTTGTTCACGCGATTCAGGAAATGAGTAAGATCTTAAATGTTCATGGTAAAGTTCTGCCTGCAGCAAATCAGAGTGTCGTCCTTCATGCTGAAATGGAAGACGGAACGATTGTCTCAGGGGAATCAAAAATTCCATACTCGGGTAAGAGAATTAAAAAAGTGTTTATGACGCCGGAAAATATTCGTCCCTTACCAGAGACCATTCAAGCCATCCGTCAGGCTGATTTAATTATCATTGGCCCAGGGAGCCTATATACAAGTATTCTGCCAAACCTGCTCGTTCCGAGAATCGGGGATGAGTTGTGCCAGTCACACGCCAAAAAGGTGTATATTTGTAATTTGATGACTCAGGCTGGGGAAACCCATGGCTTTACTGCGAGTGATCATGTAAAGGCCTTATATGATCATATGAGCTGTGCTTTTATTAATACGATTCTTGTAAATAATGAAGAGATACCACAGGATATTCAGCTCCGATATAATGAAGAACTGGCTGACCCTGTTCTATATGATCTGCCGCGCCTTTTTGAATTAGGACTAGAAGTCGTTCATGCGGACATCGCTTATCAGGAAAATGGTGCGCTAAGACATGATCCGAAGAAGGTTGCAAAAATTTTATATAATTTGCTTTTAATTGAAACCAAAAAGCGTTATGAAACGTAAATATAGTACTTACTAAAAACGCTTTGTTTTTTTAAGGGGGGTGAAGGGATGTCTTTCGCTTCGGAAACGAAAAAAGAATTAACTAACTTGGAAGTGAAAACGTGCTGCATTCAAGCGGAACTATCCGCTTTAATCCGGATGAATGGTTCCCTTTCATTCTCAAATCGTAAGTTAGTTGTTGATATTCAAACCGAAAATGCTGCGATTGCCAGAAGAATCTACACATTATTAAAAAAGAGTTACGATGTCCAGGTAGAGTTGCTTGTTCGGAAAAAGATGCGTCTGAAAAAGAACAACGTCTATATTGTCCGATTATCCCATCTGGCTAAAGAAATTCTCGAGGATACAAAAATTATTGGTGAGGGTTTTACCATCATCCATGATATTTCACCAGAGCTTGTAAAAAAGAAATGTTGTAAGCGTTCTTATCTACGCGGTGCATTTCTAGCTGGCGGTTCCGTCAATAACCCGGAAACATCTTCGTATCATTTGGAAATTTTTTCGCTCTATAAAGAACATAATGACTCTTTATGCGAATTGATGAATACATTTGGACTAAATAGCAAAACTCTCGAGCGCAAAAAAGGGTATATCAACTATTTAAAAGAAGCGGAAAAAATTACCGAGTTTTTAAATGTTGCAGGTGCCCATAACGCCCTTCTTCGCTTCGAAGACGTAAGGATTGTTCGAGATATGCGGAATTCAGTCAATCGTCTCGTAAATTGTGAGACCGCCAACCTTAATAAAACGATCGGTGCTTCGATTCGGCAGGTCGAGAATATCCGCTATATCAATGCAACGGTCGGGCTGCAAATTTTACCAGAAAAATTGAGAGAAATTGCAGAACTCCGTTTGAATTATACCGACGTGACCCTTAAGGAATTGGGGGAAATGGTTTCCGGTGGTGCGATCAGTAAATCAGGGATTAATCATCGCTTGAGAAAAATTGATGCGATTGCTGAGAAATTGCGTGCAGGGGATATGGTTACTCGAGAGTAGATTATCCTATAGTACAATAACATAGGTATAAGATAACATGTGAAAGACATAACATGTATCGAGTGAAGACTAACCTGAAAATAATAATTATGTACAAAGCTCCAAGAAAAATAGAGTAAAAAAACCATGAGGAGGAATTGTGTAATGTTAGTGAAACAAGTGGAAGTAAAATTAAAAACGGGTCTTCAAGCACGACCTGCGGCTCTTTTTGTTCAGGAAGCCAACCGATTTTCTGCGGATATTTTCCTTGAGAAGGATGGCAAGAAAGTAAATGCAAAGAGCATAATGGGCTTAATGAGCTTGGCCGTTGGCTCAGGTGTCATGATTGATATAGTAGCAGATGGCGATGATGAAGCATCCGCTATTGAAGCGTTAGCTGATTTTATCCAAAAAGAACATTGATCTGAAAGAGGACCGGAGCCAATTGGAACCGGCCTTTTTTGTTTTTTAGCAAAAAAAGCAACCGGCTGGATGCCGATTGCTTCTTTGTACTTATTTGTTTTTATTTTTCTCATCTTCGATTAAATTACGAGTGATGATATGGTCGATTAGACCGTATTCTTTTGCACGTTCTGCTGTCATGAAGTTGTCGCGGTCTGTATCTTTGCTGATTACTTCAAGCGACTGTCCAGTCCGTTCTGCTAAAATTCCATTTAATTTTTCGCGAAGGAAAAGGATACGCTTTGCAGCAATTTCGATTTCAGTTGCTTGTCCTTGTGCACCGCCTAGTGGCTGGTGAATCATGACTTCAGCATTTGGAAGCGCATAACGCTTGCCTTTTTCACCTGCTGCCAGTAAGAATGCACCCATGGATGCAGCCATACCGATACAAATAGTTTGTACCTTTGGTTTGATGAATTGCATGGTATCAAAAATAGCCATACCTGCGGTGATGCTGCCGCCTGGGCTGTTGATATATAAAGAAATATCTTTTTCAGGGTTATCCGCTTCAAGGAATAATAATTGTGCAACAATGCTGTTAGCCACATGGTCATCGATCGCACTACCAAGCATAATAATCCGGTCTTTTAACAGACGGGAATAAATGTCATAAGCACGCTCGCCCCGGTTTGTTTGTTCAATAACTGTAGGGATCAAATTCATTTTTCTTCCTCCTTTGATTGTAAAGATAAAAGTAATATGTATAGTTATCATACACTGATGGTCAATAAAGGTCAAACAATACCTCTTTAAAAATGTTCGACAACTTTCCCTAATTCAGCATAACCATTTCTGACTATTTTAAACAATTCTTTGCTTGCAATGTGACGGAACCTGGCATATAATATGTAAGTCGCAACAATTTAGCGCTCGTGGTGCAACGGATAGCACGTAAGCCTCCGAAGCTTAAAATGTGAGTTCGATTCTCGCCGAGCGCATCATAGATTCAATGAGTTCCTATGTTTGTATGAGTTTTATACAAGCATAGGAACTTTTTTGTTTGGGTGCTTTTCAATTGCGGATACCACGTAACGAATAACACGCAATTGGAGGGAAATAAACATGACAAGAAGAAATGGAACGACAAGCGTTAAAGTATTGGAGCAGATAATTCAAAAACAGGAGAAACCTTCAAAGAGTTTTCTTGAAGCTTCAGAGGAGTTTTTTAAGCATTGTAGAATCAAAGGTCTTTCGCCAGATACGGTCAAATTCTATCAGAAGGAATTGAAGGGTTTATTTAGAGCTATGATTGAAATTAACATACCATTGAGGGATATGAAGACAATGAAGACAGGAGACGTAGAGAGTTGGGTTGAGTTTATGTTGGAACAAAACAGAGCTGTATCCTCAATTAACGCAAGAATGAGAGCTGGAAGAACCTTTATGAATTACTGTTTAAAGAAAAGCTACATAGACCAGAACCCCTTTGACGGAGTTTCGCAATTGAAGAAGCGTCATACAGTCGGAGCAACATTCACAAAAAGACAATTGGAAAAGCTGTTGAATGCTCCAGATATAACCCAATTTGTTGGTCTTCGTGACCTTACAATTATGTTGACTTTTGCTCATGTTGGATTAAGACTAAAAGAACTTTGCTCACTTAAGGTTCAAGACATTTCATTTGACAGTAAAGGGGAAGTCATTATTCAACAAGCAAAGAACCGATATGCAAGACGAGTTCCAATGACTAAGCGATTAAAGACTGTTTTAAAAGCATATGTTGAAGAACGGGGAGTTCTCGAAAATGATGCCTTGTTTATAAGCATAGAGAATGCCCCTATAAACGCACGAACGGTTCAAGAGCGGTTAAAACATTATGGAGTGATTTCAAAGGTTGAGGACGAGGTTTCTGTAAGTCCTCACGCTTTCAGAAGGACATTCTGTCGGTTAAAAGTTGAAGCTGGAGTAAACTTGTTTATTCTCCAGAGGTTAACTGGTCATAGTGACCTTGAGATGCTCCAACGTTATGTTCAGATTTATGGAAAAGATCTTGAACAGGCAATTGAGAAAGGCTTTGAATAAATTCCCATCCTATTGGATTTTAAATATAATGGACTTAAATTTATTAGATATTCAGTGGTGAGAAGGGAGCAGTCAAATGACTGTTCTCTTTATTTTCCAATTAACAATGCGTTTTTATTATATTGCAATACTTTTGCTTTAATCTTGATTTTCACCAGAAACAAGAAGTTTTAAAGGAGATTGGTTAAATAACATTGAAATGTTAATACTTTTGTTTAATAATCAGACTAATCTATATTGGAAGAAAAGTTAGAAAATTCATTGACCAACAATTAAATTTGTGATATTAATATAACTAATAGGAAGAATTTATTTCCAATTTAATGCCATGGGTGGTGGTCTTAATGTTAGGCCAATCTTGCGATTTGTACAAAACCTGTGGAATGTGTGGGAGTACAAAGTGGTACAAGGAGTTCCCTTCCAAATGTTATAGAAGGAGGAGGTCGTATTGTAGAGAATGCAAAAATTTATACTCTTTCGATACCAATCAATTAGAAGTGTCAGATATTGAGGTTCGAGTCAAATTGACATCGAAAAGAAGAATTAGCTACATGGTTTCGTATGAAGAAGCAAAAATCCTTGTAAAGGAAGGTGTGGCGGGGATTGTTCATGAAAAACTAATCCACAAATTTTATGATAAGCAGACATTCAAAAAAAGAATATTAGAACGGGACAGTTATGTTTGCGTCTATTGTGGGCGAGATGGGGACACGGTAGATCACATTGTGCCAAAAAAAAGAGGTGGCATATCCAGCTATTCAAACTGTGTGTGTGCCTGCCAAAGATGTAATACCAATAAAGGTGATCTTTCTCTTAATGATTTTCTGAGTTGTATTAAACCGCTCTGGGTTAATGAACAAGTAAAGAGTAAGCGAGTAAAACAGCAATTATATTACATTAAGGAATTATTCGAATCAGTAAATGATAACCTTGTGTCTATAGAATTTCCAGAATTGAATAACAATGAGCAGATTTACTATCAAGTCAATCAAATTGACCAGTTGTTCAAAGAATTTAAAGATTACATACTCATAGATAGAAATGGGTGAATGAAACAAATCTTAAGTGAGATCAATCAAAAATAAGGGTGGGCTTAACGTTGGAAAAAATGGGGATTGTGTATGCTATTACAAATAAGTTATCTGGTAAAACTTACTTCGGTGAAACAACAAGAGATGGAGAGACAAGATTTAACGAGCATCTCTTAGCCTTATCCAAAGGGCAAGAAAGAAATAAGCCATTGCAAAAGGAGTTTTCTGAGATAGGGGCGAATTGTTTTACATTTGAAGTTATCATTGAAACTAATGAACATAAGCTTTGCGAATTAGTATTAGTTGAGTTGTTCTCCCGTATTGGACTAGGTTATAAACAAAGGCGGGGAGATGGTATTCAGAAGGTAATAAATGGAGAAGAGAAAATACCAGAAGAAGTATATGAGCAAATTGATGTTTACATAAGGCAAAAACTTAATAAAGAATATTACTACCTTCAGTTGCTAGATGAACTTAAAGATATAATGGAGAATGGATTTCAGTCTAAATCAGATGATATATTCAATAGGGAGTTCAAAAACCTTTTTTTGGTCGGATATAAAAATGAAACTCGTAGGGTAGATGAAGTTCGTTTTAAAAAGGTTGCCAGAATTGAAAAACGACTTCAAAAGGATTTGTACCATTTTACCTTCGAAGAAGTGGAAGAATTCTTATACTCACTAAATGCTAAGAGTTTAAGAAGTATACAAAATCACATATCTAGGTTGCGGAAGTATTTACAATTTGCCAAAGAACAAGGGATAACCGTAAACAAGGAAAATTATAATAAAAACTTAAGTAAGAAAGAAAATTGCTATAAGTACCTGTTTCCGAGGTTAAATGAATTTCCAGAATGGGGAGAATAACGCCTAATCACTCGAAGAAGAGCAGGTATAATACCAGCTCTTTTTCGAGTAGAAGTGTCTTTTGCAATGGGTATTTAACTGTTTTTATTTGTCTCTTCTTTTACTGATTTAAGTATTTTATCTTTACACTCTATAGTAAGGACACTTAGATCGTTTTCAAATAACCCAACAAAAAGGTCGAAATTAGTCCTATCTTTTCTCATTGATGTTATCAGGCTATACAGGTTTTTAATAACAGGTTCAAAGGTTTGCATGTTTTTGTTTATATTAAATGAAAGTTCTTTTTTTATTTCTTCGTTTATTTCTTCCATCTTCTCATACAGATCCATCATCCATTGACTTTCTAAGTTTATCTTACCATTTTTTAATGTGACGTTAGGATATTCTTGATCAGTATCAGTATCCATCTCTTCTTGTCTTTGAATCCACATTTCTTCAATTTCAGCTGCTCTCTTTTCCTCCCAGTTAGCTACTTCCTCTGATTCTGACGCAATCCTCTCTGGGGATTTAATTTGATAAAAATTGTCCAAAAATTCATCAATGCCACTCTCTGTAAATCCCAAATGCTTCAATATAGCAAAGGCGGTATTATAATCGGGCTTCTTAATTAATCCTCTCTCTAATTGGGAAATGTATGTTTCAGCTTTGCCTAATAGTCGAGAAAGTTCCCTAGAACCAACCCCTCTTTTTGTTCTTAATGCTTTTATATCTCTGCCAAAGTTATTAATACTCATGGATATGTTCCTCCGCAAACAAAATGTAATGTAGTATATGCAAATTATAACACACTACAATACGCTGTTAAAGTGTAGTATTGAAAATGATTTGTGCTACATTTTTATAAAAAAATATTTACAGTGTAGTATAATATTGCTACAATATGTTTAGTTGATTTAGGAATTGTAATCACATTAATCCAAACACTACGGTGAAAAACTCCGATACGATAAGGATTATTTCCTTTTTCTTTTAAAAGAAATACAGATTTATTTTATTTAACTAGTTGATTTTAGGGGAGGAGTCATTATCAATAAAAGATGAAAACGTGAAAAGCCGAATGGTCAGTAATTGTAAAGAAGAAGTTAGAATATCGTTCCTAAAGCATAATAAAAATAACATTAATTTGGAGGAAATAATTTTGAAAAACACTATGACTATAACCAAAAAGGAATCAAGACATTTACAATTTAACGAAATTACAATGAGTAAACAACAATTTATTTATATGGTTAAGGATGAATTGTTAAAATTTTATACCAATAAGCTTACCGATTTCGATTCTTATTCTAATTCAGAAAAAGAAAAGTTAATTAACTTATTACAGAGTTTAGCATATGGGAAATACAATAAAATAATAAGTGATAAAATTCCTAATGATTTCCCTTTCGATCAAGCCTATAACGCTAAAATTGTCATAACGGACGACCTTGAAGGTTGCGGAAATCTTGAACTTAAGATTAGCTTTAGCCCATCAATGGAAGTCCTGGATTGGATACAAAATTTGGAGGATGATAATAGTTGGTTAGAGGAATTGAGACTTAAATTAGAAACTATTTGAAGGAAATGCTAAGGAATTAACTACCTTAAGTCATCAAAAAGGTAACTTAAGGTATCTATCCGTCTTAATCATTACTATAAAATTCATTGAGGAGTTTTTCTCATTACCATAGTGTTCAACCTTTTAAAGTTCTGTTTGTTTGAATAATATCATCTACCAAATATTAGTCTTGCCATTCTAATTTACGTCTGTACACACAAATTTGTATGGTCATAAGTATGCGATGAATTCGAATTAACTCATTCGACCACTTTTTGATTGCCAAAAAACCTCCATAATTAACCATCTCTTTGATTTACTAATAGAAGATTAATAGTTATAAAGACTATGATCCGATGATTTAAAAGATGGGAATTCAATATTATTTATGGGTCTATAAAACAAACTCAATTTCTATTAATAGGGAAAACTGAGTCTGAATTTTAAACCTTTAGTTGAAAAACTGAGACTGAAATTTAGGTTCAGTTCGGTACTGTAATAAGAGAGAAAAGAATAAGAGAGAAGAAATTAAAAAGATAGAAATGTAACGCCCCTCGAGGGGGTCGTTACATTAATCGATAGAATCATAATAATTTAAAAAGAAAGAGGTATTAAAATTGACAGAAAATTCAACGCCAAGACACCTTGAAAATAAGGAATCATTTATACATGTACCTAAGCTATTTAGGTATGATGATTATACGGAGTTTGAAATATTCCTGTATGCAGTTATTGAAGGTTTATCTAGAAACCCAATAGGCGCAACACAAATAGGAGTGAATCAACTCATTGCACTTATGGGAATGTATGAGAATACAAAATTGAAATCAAAGGTAAAAGGAACTTTAGAGAGTTTAAGGAAGCTTGAATTAATTGAAATTTATGAGGATAACTTACTAACAAAAAAAGTTGAGAAAATTAAACCTGCAAATTCATATTTCATAAGAACAAAAGAAAAAGAAAGGGAAATTGGGTTTACTAAAGTTTTTTATGAAGACTTCTACAAAATTTTAACATTAGATAATAAGTATAAGATGAAAATCTTTAGCGTATATTTTGAAATAATGTCTTATATCTATTATACCAATTCAAATTCAAGAGTTGCTTACCCAAATATCGATACTATTGCTAAGGCAACTGGTATTGATAGAAAATCCATTATGAAGTATTCAAAGATATTAATGGAAAATGAAATACTTATTTGTCTTACAGTTTCAATAGGAAAGAAAAATAAAAATTTTTACGCACGATGGATTCATAAAGAGGAAATAGTACAACAAATTAAACATGAAGCGAAGAATGATGGTGGAATAATTAAGCCTGTATGGGAACAGAACGAAGCTGCTTAGTGGCTAAATAAAACACATGAAGGAAGAGCATATTTTTGCTCCTTTTTTTTTTGAATAAGATGATTAAGTGTGGTGTTGAACCAAATCTTAACACAATAAACTAATAAAACTCGTCTTTTATTGTTTGACATTAGTCTATTTTGATTGTGAAGGAATGTACTTAAGCTAAAGGGGCAGTTTAGTTCAAGAAGACTTTTTTAAAATTGGAGGAAATAAAAAAATCCAGTTTCAATTACTGGATTTTGATCGAGAGATGAATAATTGATAGGGGTAAATAACAAGAGCGAAAAATATGGAAACGTAAAAAATATGTTTGGGCTTATAATTGACTAATTTATATACCTTAAATTTTTGCATTAACCAGTTAATTGGAAATGCAAGAAATAAGTCCATAAACGTATTAGTCAGAAGATATAACCAAAATTTCCCGAAAGTCAAACGGAAAATCCATATTGTGCCTATAAAGAATGGTCCTAATATAAAGCTCAAATCATTAAAAACTTTGTTTAATAATCCGCCTTTTACTGTCCACCATTTAAAAGGAACAGATAACATACTATTAATAACAACAAGTAAACATGCAAAGGCTGAAACGGGTGTATATTTTTTAAACACATTTTTGGGAATAAAGAAAACAGTTAACCATGGTATTAAAAAAAGACCGATTCTAATTATAGCTACAAACATTTTAATACTCCTTAGCTGTTTTCATTTATGTTGCTTTTTACAGGAAAAAATATACACTTTTTTTCTTTATTAAAAAAATCCGCTGTTTGTTGAAATTGTGACTTGTTAAACTAACTGGGTGCAAGAGTTGAAGAACAGGGCTGTCGTTGCGGCAGCTTTTTTCTTATTGTGCTAACGAAGCAGGATAGTTGAAGAAGGGTTTCGAGTTATATAAATAGAATTATTAGTAAAGTTCTTATGATAAAGGTGGTCAAATGGATAAATTAAGAGGGACATCATTACACTGAACATGGCATTTAAATCTGGTTTATAAAGAGTATTATGAAGCAAGCCAAAACAAGATCAAGGTTTAGGAATAAGAGACGAAATAGAAAAATAAAAGCAGAACTAAACGAATAAAAAATTAAGCAATATTCAATTGGTACTTAATCAATAAAGGATTCTAGATAATAAAAATGACCTTATAAACAAGGTCATTTTTTAATGGGTATTTAATGGAAATCAAATGAAAAATCATTATAAATATCCCATTTAGTAAAAAAAGTGTATAATTTTTATTAACGTGTGGCTAGATTTTTTCGCTTGTGTTTCGCAAGTGTTGACAAAAATGGTGGGAACATTAGCTTCTCCGATTCTAATTATCTGCATGGTGGTATATTTCACGGTTTATTCGCCGCCTTTCGCCTAATGAGTAGCCACACGTTTATTTATGAAGGAGTTTTATATGATGGAATTTCACGATATAAAAACACGAAATCACCTTGCTGATTTTCTGAAGATTCCCAGAAAAAATCTTAGTTATCTATTGTATAAAAATGACATTAATACTTTGTACACTTCGTTTGAAATAGATAAAAAAAATGGTGGCGTTCGAAAAATTAATGCTCCATTAGCAGAACTCAAAGACATTCAAAGAAAACTTGCAGTGGCATTGTATAAGCATAAGAAAAAAAACCAGAAGATAAAAAATAATCTCTCTCATGCATTCGAAAAAGAAAAGAGCATCATAACCAATGCAAAAATTCATCGGAATAAAAGATTGGTTTTGAATATTGATTTAGAAAACTTTTTTGAAAGTTTTCATTTTGGTCGTGTAAGAGGTTTTTTTATTAAGAATAATAATTTCTTATTATCTAGTGAAGTAGCCACAGTTATTGCACAATTAACATGTTACGAAGGAAAACTGCCGCAAGGTGCGCCAACTTCTCCAATCATTACAAACCTAATTTGTGAGATACTTGACCAAAGATTATTGAAAATCGCAAAAAAATACAAGTTGGATTATACACGTTACGCAGATGATTTGACATTTTCTACTAATGATAAAATTTTTTTGGATCTACAAACGGCATTTTATGAAAGATTATCAAGTGAGTTAATACGAGCTGGGTTTAAAATTAATGAAAAGAAGAAAAGGTTACAACTTAGAGATTCAAGACAGGTGGTAACAGGACTTGTTGTAAATAAGAAAATCAACGTTAATAGAATTTATTACAAAGAGACTAGGGCAATGGCTCATCAACTCTATAAAGAAGGAAAGTTTGAGATTAATGGTAAACTCGCCAACCTTAATCAATTAGAAGGAAGATTTGCCTTTATAAATCAATTAGCTAGGTACAATAACAAAATAGATGGTGATAAACATAATTTTAATAATTTGAGTTCGAGAGAACTTCAATATCAAAAGTTTCTTTTTTATAAATACTTTTATGCTAACCCCAAGCCAATAATTGTGACGGAAGGTAAAACAGATATTGCTTATTTAAAAGCAGCTTTAAAAAATCTCTATAACGAATATCCTAATTTAATTACAAAAGATAGTGATGGATCATTTGAGTTTAAAGTATCTTTTTTAAATAAAACTAAGAGATTAGCATACTTTCTGGGGATTTTCCAGGATGGGGGGAGTGCACTAAATAATATATATAATTTCTTTGATGCTAAGACTAAGAAATCCACTCCTAGTTATTTGAGTTATTTTAAGAAGATAAGCAACACTTTACCTAAAAACCCCGTAATTTTAATGTTCGATAATGAGATTAAGAGTGGGAAGAATAAACCTATAGGTAATTTTATTAACCATTCAAAGCTTGATGATAAAAAAAAGGGTATCTTAGAGGATAAATACATGGTTAATATCATTGACAATTTATACCTTTTAACTGTACCGTTAATTGATGGAAAGCCCGAATGTGATATAGAAGACTTATTTGAAAAAAATACCCTGTCGCAAAAAATAGATAGAAGAGAATTTTGCAAGAAGGACAAGTATGATCACTCGAAGTACTATGGCAAAGAAATTTTCTCTAAGTATATTTTAAATAACTATACTGATATAAACTTTAATAAATTTAGATCGGTTTTAAATAACATAAACAATATAATAGAAATATACACAAAGGGGTTTGTTGATACGGGGGGTATTCTTGAAGTAAAAAGTTTAGATAAGAGTAGTGAGAACAAAGTTCCTTTAGAAGTCTAAAAGTAGTGAGGTTATGCACTACTCAAAAACATAAATCCAATTTGTGAAATTAAAAATTTAATCAGCATATAAATGGGGCTTCACTATGTGAGGTTTTTTTTCTTTTCTTAGATCACTAAGGGCAGTCCTGTAAAAACTAAATGTATTAGAATTTGTAAAACCACCTACTTAAACAGCTCTCTTATGTTACCTGTGCAGCAGTCCTGTAATAAAATAAATGTGATAACAGGATTAGTTTGTGAAGAATTGTACTTAAAGTAACGGGTGCTTTACTTAAACAACTGGTGATGATTTCAATGCACTATTCAAAGGGTAGTTATGAAAAAGTGTAGAATGGGGATGACTCAGATGTTGAGTTATCCTTTTTTGTATTGGAACGAATGATTGGACATAGGGGGAGTTCAAGACATAGCTGCACAGGGATTAATAAATCTGTGATTTCATTAACAGTAGATACCCCTTTCACTCACAGCAATATTAGATACTCATATAAAGATGATAATTCTAACAATAAGGTAAGCCACGATCGTGGCTTACCTTTATTCAGTTCATCATAACTATTCTCTAAATTTTAACAATCTGATTGCATTTAAAATCACAATTAATGCTGCACCTGTATCACTTAATACTGCCATCCAAAGTGTAAGCCAATTAGGTATGATTAAGGCTAGTGCAATAACTTTAACAATTATTGAAAACCATATATTTTGTTTAATGATTCGCATGGCTTTTCGGCTCAATTTCATGGTGTAAGGTAGTTTTTCTAGGTTATCTGCCATTAAAACAATATCTGCCGTTTCCATTGCGGTATCCGTTCCTGCTCCCCCCATAGCAATACCTAAATCTGCTGTTGCTAGTGCTGGAGCATCATTAATACCATCTCCAACCATTGCCACCTTATGACCTTCCTTTTGCAATTCCTTTATGATATCTACTTTATCTTCTGGCAACAATTCTGCAAAATAGGAATTAACATTTGCTTCTGATGCAATCATTTTTGCTGTTCCTTCATTGTCCCCAGTTAACATAACAGTTTGATTAACTCCACTTTGTTGCAATTCATTTAATGCCAATGCCGAAGTTTTACGTATTGTATCCGAAACCGCCATTAAACCGAGGATTTGATGTTGTGTTCCCAAGATTACTACTGTTTTCCCTTTGTTTTGTAAATCCAAAACAAGATTGTTTACATTATCTAATGGTAATTTAATTTCATCAAATAGTTTGAGATTACCAGCGTAATAAATGTCTCCTTCAATTGTTGCTTGAACACCTTTCCCAACAATATTTTTAAAGAACTCACCATTTTTAGGAGTAACTCCTCTGTCCAAGGCATAGTTAACAATTGCTTTTGCTATTGGATGAGTCGAGTAATTTTCTAATGTCAAAGCTACCGATAATAATTCGCTTTCTGATACCTTTATCGCCTTAATTTGAGTTACTTTTGGCTTTCCTTCAGTCAATGTGCCTGTTTTATCAAATGCTATGGCATTGATTGTTCCTGCTACTTCTAAAAACGTACCACCTTTAATTAACACTCCATTCCTTGCGGCATTTCCAATAGCGGAAACTATTGCAACAGGAGTAGAAATTACTAATGCACAAGGACAAGCTATAACTAGTAGTTCAAGTCCTCTATAAAACCAATCGCCCCAAGTACCAAATCCAATAAAAGGTGGTAATACCATAATAACTAGTGCTAAAACAAAGACAATAGGTGTATAAACCCTAGCAAATTTATCTACAAATGCTTCTGTGGAAGCTTTTTGTTCTTGTGCTTCTTCAACCAAGTGAATAATTTTTGAAATTGCTGTATCTTCAACTAACTTTGTGACTTTAATTTCAAGTGAACCATTTTCATTTATAGTCCCTGCATATACTGTGTCACCGATTTCCTTATCTACAGGAATTGACTCACCTGTAATTGGAGATTGGTTGACACTTGATATACCATGAATAATCTCACCGTCTAGCGGAATTTTATCTCCTGCTTTAACAATGATTGTCTCACCCACAGATATTTCTTCAACAGGCTTCTTTACAATCTCAGAACCAACTTTCACCCAAGCCTCTTGAGGTGCTAAATCCATTAGGTTACGGATAGAATCCCTTGTCTTTTCAATAGACTTATTTTGTAATAGAATACCCAAAGCAAATAACCAAACAACGGTAGCACCTTCAAACCATTGACCTATCAGAGCAGCACCAATAGCGGCTACAGACATTAGAACATTCATATCTAATGAATGACTTTTGATTGCAAAGAAAGCACTTTTAACAGGCTTATATCCACTTATAACCATTGCTAAAGCGTATAGTAATGTAGATATTAATGAAGAAATACCATTGTATGAACCGATGAAACCAAGAGCAATTAATACTCCAGATAAAATGATTATTCCATTTCCTTCTTTGTTTTTGGGGGCGTTGGCAGATTTACTATTGTTCGACTGCAAGGATGCCTTATAACCAATTTTAGATACTTCAGAAATGATTTCTGAAACACTATTCTCATGCTCGATTTTCATTTTTCCAGTTGAGAAATTAACACTGACTTCCTTAACTAGAGGATGGGTTTTTAAGTGTTTCTCAATGCTTTTAGCACAACTTCCACAATCCATTCCTTCGATATTGTATGTTTTTAAATTTCTGTTTTGTTTAAGTGGTTCAATCGTATAACCAAGTTTTTGAACCATACTCTCTACTTGGTCAAATGAAGAAATTTCTTCGCCTACTACTTGAAGTTTAGCGGTATTGTAATTTACTTTTACTTCTTGTATACCTGTTAGTCCATTCAATCCTTTTTCAATGGTTAATGCACAAGAAGGACAATCCATTCCGTGGATTCGATATTCCACCTTTTCTCCAATAGCAGAAGAAATGTTATTAAGTGATAATTCTTCAGCTTTACTGCTACAACAACTCGATTTCTCCGTACCTGTATTATGTTCTTCACTTTTGCTACTGCAACAAGATGTGCTATTCTTCATTGCGACCACATCTCCAAGAGATGCTTTACTACTGCTACAACATGAGGAGTTTGTAGGCTTTACATCGATTACAACCAATGAGGATTTAGCACTGCAACAACTATCAGTTTCTTTATCATCTTTTAATTCAGCTTTACCTTTCTTACTGCTGCAACAGCTTTCATTATCTTGAGCAAGAATTTGTTCTTTTTCTTTTGAACTACAGCACTTCTCTGACATTTACCTCAACTCCTAATCAATATGACGTTCACAACAATTCATTTCATTTTGAACATCTTCAAGAACTACATCAAACATCGCTAATAAATCTCGTATGTTTTGGTTACGTAAACTGTAATAGCAGTATTTTCCTTCATTTCTTCCCACAATAATTCCACACCCCTTTAGACATGCAAGGTGTTGTGAGATATTTGATTGATTGCCATTGATTTCTTCGACAATCTGGGAAACAGTTTTCTCTTGTTCTTTAATACTTTCGAGAATTTGAATCCTTGTCTTATTAGAAAAGCCATTAATCAGTTTAACTTTCATATTCATATCAACATTTCGCATAAATTTCCCCCTTTCATATTAGATATCACTAATATGTTTGTTGCTATCATATTAGCAACCACTAATATGTGTGTCAAACAAATAAAGATTAAAGAATAAAATGAGGTACGAAAATAAAGACCCACAGACGACCAGAATGGCTCTTGGTGAGGTGAAGTCCTTTTCCCCTATGTTGGCTTTGGATTGAATCTGATGGCATTCTGAAAGCCTACTGTGAATTGTGTTGGTATGATACAGAAACCACTCTCATTCACAAACTGGCATTTGGTAATTTTCCGACACGACTCAAATAATCGCTATGTTTAAGTGGGTAAAGTGATAAAACGGATAGTGATAAGCTGATGTTGTTCGAGAAAAGTAATCGATAACAGAGGTTATCCTAATAGTGATATCAATGAAAAGATATCGCTGCTTTTATCATGTTGTTATCCATAAGCTTTGTGTAAATCTGGAGCGTGCCTTAAGCTGCATTGGTTAAGTATACCAATATGGTAATTCTAGAGTGCGAATTCAAATTGATTTACAAAATGTAAATAAAGTCATTGAACCTATTTTTACAATATGTTATCTTTGATTCATCAGATACATACGGAGGAACGATGAACATGAACATAGCATATATCAGAGTATCAACAGTTGAACAGAATGAAGCAAGACAAGTTGAAGCAATGAAGCAGTATAACATAGATAAGGTGTATCAAGAAAAGGTGTCTGCTAAGAATACAGATAGACCTAAGCTACAAGAGATGTTTGATTTTGCAAGAGAAGGAGATGCAATCTACGTTGCAGACTTTTCAAGATTAGCACGATCCACAAAAGACTTGTTAGAAATAGTCGAACTGTTTGATTCAAAAGGCATTCAACTTGTATCAATTAAAGAGAAAATCGACACTTCAACTCCAAATGGAAAACTAATGCTAACTATGTTAGGTGCAATTAATGAGTTTGAAAGAGCGAACATGTTAGAGCGGCAGCGTGAAGGCATTGCTATAGCTAAAGCAGCAGGAAAGTACAAAGGACGAAAAGAAGTATCGATCCCAGACTTTGACAAGCAATATCAAAGGTATATGAATCGTGAAGTATCAAAGTCTCAGCTAGCAAAGGAATTAGGTGTATCAAGACCAACACTAGACAAACTAATTAAAGAGCATCAACAAGTGACTATTTAAAGGGACTTCCAGAAGGGAGTCTCTTTTCATTTGTGTAGGATATAGGGGGGGTAATTCTCACATTTTACCTACCCTTTTATTAAAGGTAGCGGGTAAGTAGATTGATCTCCACACCACTAAAAATTACGTTTCGACCCATTTGAGTAGGATTCTTAAGGAACAAGTTAGACAGTAAAAATTATTTCATGAACTTGGATCTTTAGTATAGTAAGATAAATGTAGGATTGACTTCGATTAATAATTGTTTAAAAACAGATAGGTTGGTGGAGTCATGCAAAATAGTAGCAGGGATATTAGGTATACACTGGTAGAATGGACTGGAGGTCAGGAAGCAGCTGAACGTATTGGTGGACGTGTTTTAAGTTCAGAGGGATATGAATCTATTGATCCTACACATCCTTTAGGTGGTCCAGACGGTAAAAAAGATTTGAAATGTATCAAAGATGGTATCCAGTTTATTGGGGCATGTTATTTCCCAAGAGGAAAAAAGACCTATTCAACAGTTAAAAAGAAATTTTTACAAGACCTTGAAGGGGTCAAAACAAATAATGTACAGGGACTTGTTTTTATTACAAATCAAGAAATAACAAATACGCAAAGAACAAAACTAAAAGAACTATCGAGTCATCCTGTTCATATATTTCATTTAGAGAGAATAATCGAGATATTAGACCGTCCTAACAACTATGCTTTTAGATCGAAAACCTTGGAAATTCCTTTAACCCTTGAAGAAAACGTATCGGTTATTGCTCATAACAACGAATTACTAAGTGAAATCAAAGAATTCCAACGCTATCTTCCTCTTCTTGCTAAGGCTTACGAGCAGAGTAAAGATCAAAAGGTTGATGCCGGGGCTGAGGACAAAAGTATTCTTTTAGAAAAAAAAACCATAGACATTAATGTAAATAAGGGAGATGTTTATTTAGCGGATTTAGGTAAGGGTTTTGAATCTGAACAAGGTGGGATTAGACCAGTGGTGATTGTGTCTAATCATATAAATAATAGATATTCTCCTACAGTAACAATTGTACCTGTTACAGGTCAAATTACAAAAGCTAAACTACCTACACATGTTGAACTTGGTTTTTTGATAAACCAAGAAAGAGAGAGTGTAGTTATGGTGGAACAAATTAAAACCATTAGTAAAAAGAGGTTAATGCAATTTATTACAACCTTAGATAGAGAATTAATAGCTGATATTGATGATTCTATAAGTATTCAAATGCAGCTAGTTGATTTTTAAGTAGGTTAAAAACAATCATAATTTTCCAAGCTGATTTTAATCAACTTCTAAGTTTTTAAGTTTTATTCTGGGGACAATTCTGTTAACGGCATTAACAATCGAGTTGGCCTGTATTAGCCATTGCTATTTGTGACTGTGGTTCTTCCTTTAAACAGTGAAGAATGTAGGTACTAAAATAATATAGATTGAGCATCTTACCTAGAAATGGTTAGATGCTTTTTTTGTGGAGTAAGGTAGATGACGACAATTAATGAAATATCGATTTTAATAGCTACTATCACAGTCTACTATTAAATTCAAATAGACTTTTTGTTATAGAAACATTTGGTAGTATGATATTATTAGATGGGATAAAAACTCTATGGAGGGAATTTATGTATATTGATATTTTTGTTAGTAGACCGAATAGTGTAGATGAAAACCAAGATCAAACTATGCAAAAGATAGAAGAACTCTTAAATGGAAGAGGAATGAGAGCCAGAACAATCGGTAAGACAGATTTTCCAAATGTCGCTCCGATGAAAGCTGTTGAGCATTTAATGAGACAATGTTCTGGTGCTGTTATTATAGGGCTACCCCAAACATTAATACAAAAGGGAATTTCTAAGCCTGGAACAAGCAAACAAAAGCCTGTTAAGAACCTTCTATTACCTACCCCTTGGAATCATATTGAAGCCGCTATGGCGTTTATGCTGAATTTACCTCTATTAGTTATTAGAGATCAAGGTATAGAAGGCGGTATATTCGATAAAGGGGCTACGGAAAAATATATTCATACATTTCAATTGGATACTCAAGAATGGTTGGGAAAACCTGATTTCATACAGCCATTTAATGACTGGCATAAGGAAGTTGTAGAAAGTTTAAAAGTATCAAAAATTAATTAATTAATATTAAATGAGGTGAATTGATAAGTGAAGAAGAGAATAGCATATGTGGGCCTTTCAACTCCTATTGGGTATGATTACCGAAATGAAGCATCAAGAACTAAAGCTGATTTAACAAGCTCTCCTAATCCAATTTTGGATAGTCCATTTGGATTGTTTCTTTTATTTGATGAAATTTGGTTTTTATCAAGGAGTCTGTGTCCAGATAACTTAAGGGATGCGTCGTTCGTGAAATTTTTGGATGAAACTCATGCCACTTTCATTAATGAAATTGACTTTGACATCATAATACAAGAAGTAGGAAAACAAGAAAGTGAAATTTATGCACAAAACACACATAAAAATAGAGTTGATTTTCAAACGGTGATAAACAAATTAGATGTTGATTGGGATATAGGTTTAGATAATCATACACATGGAATTTCAATAGGTAATTCAATATTATCTGGCAATGTAACACTCGATAAACTATTATTTGACATGAAAGTTGTAAAGATGTTTGAAGAAGATGGTGTCGAATTAATAACCAATACCCTTACACAAAGATGGTTTGAAAATGAAAACCAAAATCATTACGAAATAGAGCTTTCAGAGATATTAGTTATTGAAAATATACCTAACTTTCTTACCCCACATGGACCATACCATTCCTGTGTTGAAGAAGCTAGAGATAATTCATATTTAAAAGATTTTAGGAAATGGATAACTTCTCAGAATTTAAATTCTAAAAGAAATGAACTCGAAGATATCAAAAAAGAGGTTGAAGAAGCAATTCGTAAAGCCCAAGAAGAATTATTCCTTAAATCATTTGATTATAAATCGCATTATAAGAGTGTAGGGAAATCTATGATTGGTGATGCAGTTGGAGTTCTAATTCCGGGGGCGTCTACAGTTGCAACTGCATATGAGGAAACAAAAAGTTTTCTCAATAATCGTGAACGTAGATGGCAAGCATTTATAGTGTCACTACGTAATCAGAATCATAATTAGTAGAAATAATATTCAGCTAAGAGATCATCAATATATTATTTGTTTATGGGAATGTTACATTCTTTTGAAGATGCAGACAACAAGTAGGATGAATCTTCAAATATTTACCTTCTAAACAAGATGAAATGACAGTGGGCTAAAATAAATTGTCTCACTGTCTTTTTGTATTAACAAATTTAAGTAGTAGTGTTAGGAAACACTTTAGGAGAGATAAGAGGTAAAGTTTATAGGTTACAGATGACATATGACCGTCGATATGAGATATCTGTTAAAGACATCGAGTAATGATGTCTTTTTGTTTTCGAATCCATACATTTATTTCTAATCACTTATATTAAAGTGTCTAGGGGGATTTCTGATCTTAAGTCGCTCAAAAAGTTATGGTTAGACACTACAAGTTATAATCCTATGAATGAGTTCTTACTTAATATCTTTGGTAGGTTTAGCACAGCTAGAACGTAGACTACATTGCAACGGGAACGTGATGGAATACAGATGGCAAATAGAGAAAGTAAATTTAAGGGACGTAGGTAGAGGGAACAGATGGTGGTAAGAAGACTGAGAAGGCTGCACAGGCAGTTGAGTGGTATAAGAATGGTAAATCAATACGGTTTATATGGAAAACCTTATCCATAGGGACAGGTACTTTATATAGATTATTAGAAAGAAAAGGATTAAAATGAAGGATTCCATATAAGTGGAAGTTGGTTTAGACAACGGGTATCAGTAGGAACTGAAATGTTCTATTATGAAAAATACCACTAATATTTACAAGTTATGATAAAATATTCATGTTTACGAAAAGGATTTACTAACGTGGTTAGGATGTGTAAAAAGTGTCATATTTAGGGATTTCAATTAGTGGTAAAGATATCTATTTATCACTATTTGAAGACAAAGAGAACGTTGCACTCAGAATAGAAAAATTTACGTTATCGGATGGATTTGGTGAATCTTTAAAGGATTTTTATAGTTATATAGAATTATATCTAAGCAAAGTGGAAAACTTGGAAAGAATTATCTTCGAAACTGCAAGCCCCGGACCACGATCTCATTCTTTTGAAAGACTTAAAGTTGAAGGAATCTTAGAATTGCTTTTAGCAAACCATAGTTTGTTAGCGCAGACAGTGAGAATAAAGTCACAAAAGAAAAGAAAGAAGTACAATGAGATTACTAATACACCAGTATGGAAGCAAATGGGGAATGTTACTTACTTTAAGAAAATCGAGCAAATAGCAGCCTATATGTGTTTAGAGGAAATAATATGAACAGCACTATCGATTTATATCAAGATACCTATTTAAAAGAAAGAAATATACGACTAATTAGGGAGATCGAGGGTGGTAGTACTAGTTCAACATACGAAGGATATCATGAGAATTTTGGGAAGAAATTATTTGTTAAATTCATTCCAGTTCCATGGCAAGAAGGTGAAAACATTGATGACGAAGTTAAAGCATTGATAAGTCTAAAGGGTAAAAAGAATATTATTGAGGTATTAGATGCTTTTTATGATGCAGCAACTGACTCTCAATTGGTGATTATTACTGAATACCTTGAAGGAGATACATTAGACAAGTATTGCGGGTTACAGAATGTTTCCATCAAGCGAGCAATTGATATTACCATGGAGGCTTTATATGCTGTCGGACAAATTCATAGTAATGGTTTAGTACATAGAGATATAAAATTAGAAAATATTGTTTATAATCGAAACGTTCCAATTGTCGTCGATTTAGGATCAGTGAAAACTCCAAATTCAAAAGTGAAAATTGATGATCCAATACCGTATCTATATCGTTCATCTGAAGTTTTTACCAAGTCGATATATTCAATTAGATCAGATTTATATCAGTTAGGGTTAGTGTTATTTCAATTAATAAATGGTAAATTGCCACTTGATCCGATGTTTTACGCCACTAGATTGAAGGGGAATTATGAGGTGGGTGAACTAGACAAGGTTGCGAACATGGAAGTTATGAAATTAGTAACCAAAAATAAGCTCATTGGTACTATTGAACACAATCCATTTTTTTGTTCCAAAATTAAACGTGTTGTTCATAATGCGTTAACATTAAGGTATCAATCCTCAGATGCTTTTTACAAAGATTTAACAACGCTTAAGGCATCCATACCAGATTGGTATCAATCGGATGATGTAACTTATCATTGTAGTTGGAATAAGAAAAAATATGAGGTAGTAAAGGAAAATGGCGGATTTAAGATTTATAAAGTTGGAATGGTTAGAAAAAAAGAATTGCATTTTGAAAAAACAGGTGAAGCTGTAAATAGGTTTATTCAAAAGATAAAGTAAAGGTTTATTCCTAATTTATGGGGGGGATCTTTTAATGTTTTGAAAAGAATATGACTTGAATTAAAATCCAAGTATGATTATTATAATCGATTGAAAGTAACAAATATCTTAGTGAAATTGCAAAGACCTGGCTCATAACGAGGTTGGTCTTTTTTTGTTTGCAATTAAGTGCTTGATTCAGTATCATTGTTTTTAGGAATAACATGCAATGAAAAACACTTAAACAAGCATAAACTATTGATATGATGCAGTTTATCGACCATAGAGCCAAAGAGTGGTGCAACGGATAGCACGTAAGCCTCCGAAGCTTAAAATGTGAGTTCGATTCTCGCCGAGCGCATCATGAAAACCTCCTGTTTTTTTAAAACAGGGGGTTTTTTAATTTGAAAAAGGGTTCTGATTTTCCAATAAAAGGTTAATTGCACAAAACTCTTCCAAAATGGCACAAAACATGCTCGAAATGGCACAAAACCTTTCAAAAATGGCACATAACACGGAAAATCGGCACAAAACCACCGGAAATCGGCACAAAACCAAAACTTCATCCAAAAACGACTTAGCTTTTATTCCTCAAAAAGGCTTACTTCCATCCTCGAATATCATTTTCTAATACCCGAAATTCCCTCTATCGTGTAAAATAGAAAACAGGGGGGATCCGAATGAACTTGAAGGCCGGTTTATGGCAGCAGCAAACATTAAAATTGGCGATGACACAGGAGCTATCGCAGGCCATTGCATTGTTGCAGTACTCTGCCCATGAGTTAACTGCTTTTTTAGAAGATAAGGCACTTGAAAATCCCCTATTGCAGATTGAAAATGTCAATATCAAGCCAATGAATCCGCTCATTGACCGTAATCGTCGCAAACACCAAAAAGCGGAAAAGGACTGGATTGATCAAATTGCTGACAAACCATTTTCGCTTGAAGATTATTTACTGTCTCAAATAAAAATAACGAACCTAACGGTGGAACAATTAAGTGTGATACGCCATCTTATCCAAAATTTAGATGAAAACGGTTACTTTATTGGGGACCTTAGCGAAATCGCCAAAAACCTAAGGGTAATGGAAGATTCAGTTGAAGAATGCTTGGCCATTATCCAAACACTGGAGCCAGCAGGCATCGGGGCAAGAAACCTTCAAGAGTGCCTATTGATGCAAATATATTATCTAAATCCAGATAACGAACTCGCGCAAAAAATAATTGGCGATCATTTCATTCCATTCGCCGAAAAGAAGTGGAAGAAAATTGCTAAAGAACTGAAGGTAACCCTTAAGGATATACAAGATGTTTACGATCAAATTCAAACATTGAATCCTAAGCCTGGGGCCATTTTAGGAAAAGAAGCAACCACGTATATTATCCCAGATGCAATCGTTGAGCAATTAAGCGAGGGACTAACCGTACGGATGTCTGATGAATCGCTGCCAAGGATTAGCCTCAATGAGCAGTATTATCATAAATTCAAAGACCAAGACCAACAGGTAAGCCGCTTTCTACAAGATAAACTCCAGGATTACCAGTGGATCCAAAAAAGCATTGAACAGCGTAAAGAGACGTTGACAAGGGTTGTAGCAAAAATCATTGAAAAACAGGCTTCATTTTTCCAAAAAGGGTCACAATACTTAGTGCCGATGACGATGAAGGAAGTTGCTGGAGAACTTGATATCCATGAATCCACCGTCAGCCGAGCAGTCCGGGAAAAGTATGTGCAAACACCGATTGGGACGTTCGCGTTGAAAACATTTTTTACAAGTACCATACAAACCGTTTCGGATGATGAAAATACATCTTCCACACAGGTAAAGAAGAAAATTGCGACATTAATAGAAAAAGAGAATAAACAAAAACCGCTATCTGATCAAGAAATTGTCGAACATTTAAAAATAGAGGAAGGTATGGTGGTTTCAAGAAGGACGATCGCTAAGTACCGGGATCAATTGGGAATTCCCTCCTCTTCGAAAAGAAAAAGGTTTGAATGAAAGGAACAAAAACGATGGAGCAAACAACAATCACATTATATACAAGGAAAAGCTGCCCGCTATGTGACAAGGCAAAGTCTACACTTCTAGAGCTAAACAAAGACTCGGAGTTTGCCTTAGAAGAAATTGATATTGAATCCAGTGATGAATTAACCGAACAATATGGTTTAATGATTCCAGTTGTTTATATTGACGGAGTAGAAGCAGGATTCGGTGTAATTAACAAATTTGACATAAGTAACCGTTTGCATGAAAAAAAAGCCAATTTTAATAGTTGAAATAGATTTTCACTCCTGTTACAATAAAAAACGTAGCAGGGGTGATTTTTTTTGAATGTAGTGGGACATAATTTGTCTATGGTGGACATTTTGAGACCAACTACATATAATAAAGGAGCATGAGATTCATGCAGTCATTAATCGATATCCAAAAAAGATTATTACCCGACCTCCTGCAGGTCCTACAGAAGAGATATTCTATCCTAAGGTACATTGGTTTTATGCAGCCGGTAGGAAGACGGAGTTTAGCAGTCAGTCTCGGGTATACCGAAAGAGTCCTTCGCGGTGAAGTTGATTTCCTAAGGGAGCAAAATTTAATCTACACGAATAATGTGGGAATGAGTTTAACACCTGAAGGGAAAAATTTGCTTGAAGACTTGGAAGGCTTTATGCGTGAGTTAAAGGGTATTGATGTGATGGAGTTGGAATTGAAGCACAAGCTCGGCATTAAAAAGGTCGTCATTGTACCTGGCGATAGTGATGAATCGCCCATGGTAAAAGGTGAGCTTGGCAAGGCAAGTGCTATTTGCATGAAAAAGCTTCTCAGCGAAAAAAATATCATTGCTGTAACTGGCGGTTCAACGATGGCTGCTATCGCAGAAAGACTATCACCAGAGCTTACCCAAAAGGAATTACTGTTTGTACCAGCAAGAGGCGGAGTAGGCGAGGATGTTCAGAATCAGGCAAATACGATTTGTTCGATTATGTCCAGAAACACCCAATCCAAACATCGAGTGTTCTATGTTCCTGATCAGGTCAGTACAGATATCTACGAATCGCTTATCAGAGAACCTGACATTCATGAAGTATTAAAACTAATTAAATCAGCTAGCATGGTTCTTCATGGAATTGGAGATGCTATCACAATGGCTGAACGGCGAAAAACCAACCCTGAGATTCTAAGTATGCTTGAAAGCAGCAAGGCTGTGGGTGAAGCTTTTGGCTATTATTTTAATGAACAAGGCGAAATTGTTCACAAGGTATTAACGATTGGCCTGCAGTTAGAAGATCTGGTTGGCATTCCAAATGTCATCGCGGTTGCAGGCGGGAGTTCCAAGGCTAAGGCCATCAAGGCATACTTAAAACAAGCACCAGCATCGACGATTTTAATCACAGATGAAGGTGCAGCGAGAAAGTTATTAAAAGGGTAAATCCTTTTTAAAATAAAAAACATCCTTACCCAATTAAAGGAGGAAATTTATCATGTCAGTAAAAGTTGGTATTAATGGATTTGGACGTATCGGTCGTAACGTATTTCGTGCGGCTTTAGGAAATAGCAATGTGGAAATCGTTGCAATTAATGACTTAACTGATGCAAATATGCTTGCACATCTTCTAAAATATGACACTGTTCACGGGACTCTACAAGAAGATGTTACTGTTGATGGCGAATACCTAGTAGTTGGCGGACACAAAGTGAAAGTTATTGCAGAACGCGATCCAGCACAATTAGGCTGGGGCGATCTTGGCGTGGACGTAGTAGTTGAATCAACTGGCCGTTTCACAAAGCGTGAGGATGCTGCGAAACATCTTGAAGCAGGTGCGAAAAAAGTAATCATTTCTGCTCCAGCAGATAACGAAGATATCACAATCGTAATGGGTGTTAACGAAGATCAATATGATGCAAATAACCACCACGTATTATCTAATGCTTCTTGTACTACAAACTGTCTTGCACCGTTTGCGAAAGTATTGAATGATACATTCGGAATCAAACGCGGTATGATGACAACGATTCACTCTTATACAAATGACCAACAAATCCTTGACTTACCACACAAGGATTACCGTCGTGCACGTGCAGCAGCTGAGAACATGATCCCAACTTCAACTGGTGCTGCCAAAGCAGTTGCTCTTGTTCTACCAGAACTTAAGGGTAAATTGAATGGTATGGCAATGCGTGTTCCAACTCCAAACGTTTCAATCGTTGACTTAGTTATGGAGTTAGAAAAAGACGTAACAGCTGAAGACGTTAACGCAGCATTAAAAACAGCTGCTGAAGGTCCATTAAAAGGAATTTTAGCTTACAGCGAACTTCCATTGGTTTCTACTGACTATAACGGAAGCACTGCTTCTTCTACAATTGATGCATTATCAACAATGGTTCTTGAAGGCAATATGGTAAAAGTATTATCATGGTACGATAACGAAGTTGGCTACTCTAGCCGCGTTGTAGACCTTGTTGACTACCTTGCACAAAAAGGACTTTAATATATCGGAACGGACGATGATTGGTTGTCAATCATAAGAAGTTGAACATTACAAAGGTTTTCCAAAGGGGAGCGGGGAGTATATGCCCCCCTCCCCTTTTTTTACTGATTTTAGATAATTCATTTTCTTCATACCAAACTTTCGGAGGTCCTTTATGAATAAGAAAACTCTCAAAGATGTCGATGTAAAAGGTAAACGCGTATTTTGCCGAGTGGATTTTAACGTTCCTATGCAGGATGGTGCAATTACGGACGACACGCGGATCCGTGCGGCATTGCCAACGATTCAATACTTAGTAGAACAAGGTGCGAAGGTGATTTTAGCCAGCCACTTCGGCCGTCCAAAAGGAAAAGTAGTCGAAGAAATGCGCTTAACTCCAGCCGGTGTCAGATTATCTGAACTGCTTGGTAAAGACGTGAAGAAGGCAGATGAAGCTTATGGTGATTCTGTAAAAGCGTTGATAGAGACAATGACGGAAGGCGATGTCCTACTGCTTGAAAATGTCCGTTTCTACCCTGGCGAGGAAAAGAATGATCCTGAGTTGGCGAAATCTTTTGCAGAATTAGCTGATGTTTATGTAAACGATGCCTTTGGTGCTGCACACCGTGCCCATGCTTCAACTGAAGGTATTGCTCATATTCTGCCAGCTGTTTCAGGTCTTTTGATGGAAAAAGAACTCGATGTACTTGGTAAAGCACTTTCTAATCCGGAACGCCCATTTACAGCGATTATCGGTGGAGCCAAAGTAAAGGACAAGATTGGTGTTATTGAAAATCTTTTAGAATTAGTCGATAACTTAATTATTGGCGGCGGTCTTGCTTATACATTTATCAAAGCACAGGGCCATGAAGTGGGTAAATCACTTCTTGAAGCAGACAAAATTGATCTTGCAAAATCGTTTATTGAAAAAGCTAAGGCAAAGGGTGTTAATTTCTATATGCCTGTAGATGCTGTCGTTGCAGATGATTTCTCTGCAGACGCTAATTCCAAAGTAGTTGCGATTGAGGAAATTCCTGCTGATTGGGAAGCACTTGATATTGGACCGAAAACAGCTGAGATCTATCGTGACGTCATTCAAAAATCAAAACTAGTAATTTGGAATGGACCAATGGGTGTATTTGAAATTGATAAATTTGCTGGCGGCACAAAAGCCGTTGCCGAAGCACTTGCTGAAGCAGAAGGTACATATTCAGTTATTGGCGGCGGAGACTCAGCAGCAGCTGTTGAAAAATTCAATTTAGCAGACAAAATGAGCCACATCTCCACAGGGGGCGGCGCTTCCCTTGAATTTATGGAAGGTAAAGCACTCCCAGGTGTAGTTGCGCTGAACGATAAATAAGTTTAAAACATGAAAGGATGTGCCAGTATGCGTAAACCAATTATTGCAGGTAACTGGAAAATGAACAAAACACTTTCTGAAGCAAAAAGCTTTGCAGAGGAAGTAAAAGGACTTGTACCTGCTCCAGAAAAAATGGAATCCGTTATTTGTGCGCCTGCTTTATTTTTACAAAGTCTTGTCGAAGCCACACAAGGCAGCAATGTGAAAATTGGAGCTCAAAACATGCACTTTGAAGAAAGCGGAGCATTTACAGGTGAAATCAGCCCGAAAGCACTTGCTGACCTTGAAGTTCAATATGTCATTATCGGACACTCAGAACGCCGGGAAATGTTCAATGAAACAGATGAATCTGTAAACAAGAAAGCTCTTGCAGCCTTTAAATATAATTTAACTCCGATCGTATGCTGTGGTGAAACACTAGAACAGCGTGAAAATGGTGAAACTAACCAATTAGTTGGAGACCAAGTTGCGAAAGCATTAACTGGTTTAACTGATGATCAAGTTAAGCAAACGGTTATTGCCTACGAACCGATTTGGGCGATTGGAACTGGTAAATCTTCCACTTCAGCTGATGCAAATGAAGTTTGTGCCCATATCCGTCAAGTAGTTGCACAACAATTCTCGCAAGACGTTGCCGATGCGGTAAGAATTCAATATGGCGGCAGTGTCAAACCAGAAAATATTAAAGAATACATGGCACAACCAGATATCGATGGTGCATTAGTAGGTGGAGCCAGCCTTGAAGCACAATCCTTTTTACAATTACTGGAGGAAGGCAGCTATGAGTAAATCTCCAGTTGCTCTCATCATCCTTGATGGTTTTGGATGCAGGGGCGAAACAAAAGGGAATGCAGTCGCACAATCGAAAAAGCCTAATTTTGATCGGTTTTGGAGCGAGTATCCACATTCTCATTTAACAGCTTCTGGTGAGGCAGTCGGTCTGCCACAAGGTCAAATGGGTAACTCAGAGGTTGGTCACTTGAACATTGGTGCCGGTCGAATTGTTTACCAAAGCTTAACACGAGTGAACATTGCCATTCGTGAAGGTGAATTTGAAAAAAATGAAACCTTTACAGGTGCGATGGAGCACGTGAAGAAAAACGGCACAGCCCTTCATTTATTCGGATTATTGTCAGACGGCGGTGTTCACAGCCATATTCAACATATGTTTGCTCTGCTGAAACTGGCAAAAGAAGAAGGCGTCGAAAAGGTATACGTGCATGCATTCCTTGACGGCCGCGATGTCGGTCAGAAAACAGCAGCTAAATTTATTCAACAGACACTGGATAAAATGAAGGAATACGGTGTGGGTGAATTTGCTACGATTTCAGGGAGATACTACTCTATGGACCGTGATAAGCGCTGGGAACGTGTCGAGAAATCTTACCGTTCCATGGTTTATGGTGATGGCCCTACCTATACGAATCCATTAGAAGTGGTTGAGGATTCTTATTCTCATGGAATTTTTGACGAATTCGTCATTCCATCTGTCATCACTAAAGAAGATGGCCAGCCGGTTGCAACGATTCAGGACAATGATGCTGTTATTTTCTATAACTTCCGTCCGGACCGGGCAATTCAGATTTCTAATACATTTACAAATGAAGACTTCCGCTCCTTTGACCGCGGGCCGAAGCATCCGAAAGATTTATTCTTCGTGTGCTTAACCCATTTCAGTGAATCAGTGGATGGATATGTTGCCTTTAAACCGACGAACTTAGACAACACCCTTGGTGAAGTCTTATCGCAAAATAATATGAAGCAATTAAGAATTGCCGAAACCGAGAAATACCCGCATGTCACGTTCTTTATGAGCGGTGGACGTGAAGAGAAGTTCCCTGGCGAAGAGCGGATTTTAATCAACTCTCCGAAGGTGGCAACCTATGATCTTCAACCTGAAATGAGTGCTTACGAAGTGACTGACGCACTCCTTAAAGAAATTCAGGCGGACAAGTTTGATGCCATTTTACTGAACTTCGCGAATCCAGACATGGTAGGGCATTCAGGTATGCTTGAGCCAACAATTAAAGCAATTGAAACTGTCGATGAGTGTCTTGGAAAAATCGTTGATTTGATTCTTGAAAAAGGCGGATCTGTGATTATCACCGCTGACCATGGGAATGCTGATGAAGTAATCACACCTGAAGGCGATCCAATGACAGCACATACGACAAATCCAGTGCCGGTAATTGTGACAAAACAAGGAATTCAATTGCGTGACGGTGGAATCCTTGGGGATTTAGCGCCAACTATGTTAGACTTATTAGGTCTTGAAAAGCCAGCCGAAATGACTGGGACATCATTAATAAAGTAAACGAAAAAACAATTTAATTTTTAAGGAGAGATTTTTAAATGCCATTTATTGCAGACGTATACGCTCGTGAAGTATTAGATTCCCGTGGTAACCCTACTGTTGAAGTTGAAGTATTTACTGAATCAGGTGCCTTTGGCCGCGCAATGGTTCCAAGTGGTGCTTCCACTGGTGAATATGAAGCCGTTGAACTACGTGACGGAGACAAAGAACGTTACCTTGGTAAAGGTGTTCTAAAAGCAGTGGACAACGTAAACGAAATTATCGCTCCACATCTTGTTGGCGAAGAATTCAGCGTTCTTGACCAAGTTTCTGTTGACCAAGCTTTAATCGAACTTGATGGAACTGATAACAAAGGTAAACTAGGTGCAAACGCAATCCTAGGTGTATCTATGGCGGTTGCGCATGCAGCAGCAAATTACTTAGATATTCCTTTATATCAATACCTTGGCGGTTTCAATTCAAAGCAGCTTCCAGTGCCAATGATGAACATCGTTAACGGCGGAGAGCATGCTGATAACAACGTAGATATTCAAGAATTCATGATTATGCCTGTTGGTGCTCCAAACTTTAAAGAAGCGCTTCGTATGGGTGCAGAAATTTTCCATACGTTAAAATCTGTTCTTAAAGGCAAAGGTCTTAACACAGCAGTTGGTGACGAAGGTGGTTTCGCTCCAAACCTAGGATCAAATGAAGAAGCTCTTCAAACCATTGTTGAAGCAATCGAAAAAGCTGGCTACAAGCCAGGTGAAGAAGTTATGCTTGCTATGGATGCTGCATCTTCTGAGTTTTACAACAAGGAAGATGGAAAATACCATCTTGCTGGCGAAGGTGTTGTGAAGACTTCTGCAGAAATGGTTGATTGGTACGAAGAACTTTCATCTAAATACCCAATCGTTTCAATCGAAGACGGTTTAGATGAAAATGACTGGGAAGGTCACAAGCTATTAACTGAACGCCTTGGTAAAAAAGTTCAATTAGTTGGTGATGATTTATTTGTTACCAATACACGTAAACTTGCAGAGGGTATTGAAAAAGGAATCGGTAACTCCATCCTGATCAAAGTTAACCAAATTGGTACCCTTACTGAAACATTTGATGCGATTGAAATGGCAAAACGTGCTGGGTACACTGCTGTTATCTCCCACCGTTCTGGTGAAACAGAAGACAACACCATTGCTGACATCGCTGTTGCTACAAATGCTGGTCAAATCAAGACTGGTGCGCCATCTCGTACTGACCGTGTCGCAAAATACAACCAATTGCTTCGCATTGAAGATCAATTAGGTGAAACAGCTCAATACTTAGGGAAGAAAACATTCTATAACCTAAGCAAATAATTTTTCACGATATCAAAGGCGCACATTTTCGGATGTGTGCCTTTTTAATCATTCCATAAGACACAATAACGACTATTGTTTTAAGCGATGAAATATGATAGATTTAATATACTGTGAATTGTACGTCTAACAGGAGGTGGCCTTTATGCATACATTAGTTGTAATCTTATTAGTAATTGTAAGTATCGGACTTATTGGTGTTGTTATACTTCAATCAGGTAAAAGCGCTGGATTATCAGGTGCCATTTCAGGTGGTGCTGAATCACTTTTCGGCAAGCAAAAAGCAAGAGGACTTGACTTGATTCTACATCGTATTACGATTGTATTAGCAGTATTATTTATCCTGCTTTCTATCGCAGTAACTTACTTTAAAATCTAATTATTTACACTCAAACCTGGCCTCAAGCGCCAGGTTTTTTGTTTGGTTAATTAAAATAAATACCGACTAGATAAGCGTTTTTCTGGAATGTTCATCATTGCTTTGTTAAAACTAAACTATATGACTTGAAATTAAGGGAGTTTTTATCATGAAAGTTGCTACACCTAAGCCATTTACTTTTGCAGGAGGAAAAAGAGCAGTTCTTCTGTTACACGGCTTTACCGGAAATTCAGCGGATGTTCGTATGCTAGGACGTTTTTTAGAAAAAAAAGGCTATACTTGTCATGCTCCACACTATAAGGGTCATGGAGTTCCACCCGAAGAGCTTGTTCACACAGGACCAACGGATTGGTGGCAGGACGTACTAAAAGGCTATGAATTTTTAAAAAATAAAGGCCACTTAGAAATTGCCGTAGCGGGATTGTCTCTTGGTGGCGTATTTTCCTTGAAATTGGGATACACTGTACCTATAAAAGCCATTATACCGATGTGCGCACCGATGCATATAAAAAGCGAAGAGGTCATGTACGAAGGAATTCTTGATTATGCTCGTGAATTTAAAAAACGTGAAGGAAAAACAGACGAGCAAATCGAAATGGAAATGAATGAGTTTAAGAAAACACCAATGAAAACGTTAAAGGCCTTACAGGCATTAATCGCAGATGTACGCGAAAATGTGGATACGATTTATGCGCCCACGTTTGTCGTTCAGGCACGTCATGACAAAATGATAAACACAGAAAGTGCCAACATTATTTACAATGAAATCGAATCAGTTGTGAAGGAACTGAAATGGTATGAAGAATCCGGTCATGTGATCACGCTCGACAAAGAACGGGAACAATTGCATGAGGATGTCTATACCTTTTTAGAAAAGCTCGACTGGCGCGATTAACAAAGCACCCACAAAGGAGGATTAGTTTGGAAGATAATATACAAAAGCATATTGATAAGGTTTTACAATATATGAAGGATGAAGCATACAAACCATTAACCGTTCAGGAACTTGAAACAGCCTTTGGCATCCAGGATTCTAGTGATTTTAAGGAGTTTGTGAAAGCACTCGTGCAAATGGAGGAAAAGGGCTTAGTTGTCAGGACGCGAAGCAACCGTTACGGACTTCCGGAGAAAATGAACTTAATCCGCGGAAAGCTCATCGGTCATGCCAAAGGATTTGCCTTTGTGGCACCAGATGAGCCAGGGATGGATGATATTTTTATCCCGCCAAATGAAACCAACACAGCCATGCATGGTGATATCGTTTTAGCGCGTGTTTCCTCAGAAAGCGCTGGGCAGCGCCGGGAAGGAAGTATTATCCGCATCATTGAACGCGGTGTGCAGCAAATTGTCGGAACGTATGTAGAAAGCAAAAGCTTTGGCTTTGTCATTCCGGATGATAAAAAATTTGCGAGCGATATTTTTATTCCAAAGGCAGCGTCCAAAGGGGCAGTCGAGGGACATAAAGTTGTTGTTAAGCTGGTTACGTATCCAGAGGGGCGAAAAAGTGCAGAGGGCGAAGTCATTACCATTCTCGGACACAAAAACGACCCGGGTGTGGACATCCTGTCAGTCATACATAAGCACGGCTTACCAATGGCCTTCCCAGACGAGGTGTTAAAACAAGCCAACGAGGTGCCTGACACCATTGATGAAAGTGAATTGGCCAATCGCCGCGATCTTCGAAATGAAACGATTGTCACAATTGATGGGGCCGATGCTAAAGACCTTGATGATGCGGTAACTGTGACAAGGCTTGAGAACGGCAACTATAAGCTTGGCGTCCATATCGCAGACGTTAGCTATTATGTAAAAGAAGGCACGCCAATTGACCTGGAAGCGGAAGAACGGGCTACGAGTGTGTATTTAGTCGACCGAGTCATCCCGATGATTCCCCATCGTTTATCGAATGGAATCTGTTCCTTAAATCCGAAGGTAGACCGCTTGGTCCTATCCTGCGAAATGGAAATTACCTCAGAGGGAGCCGTTGTTTCGCATGAAATTTTTCAAAGTGTGATTAAGACAACCGAACGGATGACCTATCATGCTGTAAATATGATTCTTGCTGAACATGATGAAGAAACGCGAGCTAGATACGAACCGCTTGTGCCCATGTTCGAAATGATGGAAGAGCTGGCCGCTATCTTACGAAACAAACGGATGAAGCGGGGAGCGATCGACTTTGATTTTAAGGAATCAAAGGTCCTAGTTGATGAAGATGGAAAGCCGACCGATGTCGTGCTTCGTGAGCGCTCGGTGGCTGAAAAATTAATTGAAGAGTTTATGCTTGCTGCCAATGAAACAGTGGCAGAGCATTTTCACTGGATGGAAGTTCCGTTTATTTACCGAATACACGAGGATCCGAAGGAAGATAAACTACGTAGATTTTTCGAGTTTATCACCAATTTCGGGTACATTGTAAAAGGGACTGCTAATGATGTCCATCCAAAGGCCCTTCAGGAAATCATTGAAGAGGTTCAAGGAAAGCCAGAGGAAATGGTTGTTTCGAAGGTTATGCTTCGCTCGATGCAGCAGGCCAAATATGATCCAGAAAGTCTTGGACATTTTGGTTTATCAACAGAGTTCTATACCCATTTCACCTCGCCGATTCGTCGTTATCCGGATACAATTGTTCATCGTTTAATCCGGACCTACTTAATCGAAGGAAAGCTTGATTCAACCACGCAGGAAAAATGGAATGCACGCTTACCTGAAATTGCCGATCATTCTTCAAAAATGGAGCGACGCTCGGTGGATGCCGAGAGAGAAACGGACGATTTGAAGAAAGCAGAGTACATGGCTGACAAAATTGGTGAGGAGTATGATGGAATTATCAGCTCCGTGACCAATTTTGGAATGTTTGTTGAACTTCCAAATACGATTGAAGGCCTTGTCCATGTTAGTTACATGACCGATGATTATTATCGATATGACGAGCGTCATCTTGCCATGATTGGTGAGCGAACCGGAAATGTGTTCCGAATTGGTGATGAAATTACAATTCGGGTTGTAAAAGTAAATAAAGATGAGCGTGCGATTGATTTTGAAATTGTGGGCATGAAGGGTACACCTCGTCGCGAACGGTCGGAAACGCCAAAGGTTTTCAGTACGGGCAGCGATACCAAGAAGCCGCGGAGGAATAAACAGCAAGGCGGCGGCGGTCGTAGTCAAGGCGGCAATTCCAATGCCAAATCTGAAGGCGGCAGCGGTCAAAGTAATAAAGCGAAGAAGAAACGTAAATTTTATGATAATGTGCCAAAAAACAAAAGTACGAAGCGAAAAAATAAATGAACATTGTAAGGGGGCCTTTATAAGGCTCCTTTTCATTGTCCTATCAAGTGCGTTCTGTTAAAATAAATCCAAAGAATGAGGTGAAAAAGATGCCAAAAGGTGAAGGAAAAGTGGTTGCCCAAAACAAAAAGGCTTACCATGACTATTTTATTGAAGAAACCTACGAAGCTGGAATTGTCTTGCAGGGAACAGAAATCAAATCGATTCGGGCCGGAAAAGTAAATCTAAAGGATTCCTATGCACGGATCCAAAATGGAGAAGCCATTCTATTCGGGATGCACGTCAGCCCCTATGAGCAAGGAAATCGTTTTAACCACGACCCATTAAGAACACGGACACTGCTTTTACATAAACGCGAAATTAGTAAATTAATCGGAGAAACCAAAGAAGCGGGATATTCGCTTGTTCCATTAAAGCTCTATTTGAAGAATGGTTTTTGCAAAGTGTTAATTGGGCTTGCGAAAGGTAAGAAGAATTATGATAAGCGCGAATCCTTAAAGCAAAAAGAAGCCAAGCGTGAAATTGAACGTGCCTTCCGTGATCGCCAAAAGATGTAATGTGGTTGGTCGTCTGCTAGACTGGAAATTATTTTACAGATACTTACAATTGAAAAATCCCTACAGTGTGTTATAATAAGTTTGTCGCTAAGTTAGCGATGAGATACTTTGCTCAAAGAACATTGTTGAGCATCCTAACGTCTACAGCTTTAATCTTTCATTAGATTGCAGCTCCTTTTATATATGGGGACGCTACGGATTCGACAGGGGTAGTTTGAGCTTAGGTCGCGAGTCGAGGGGATCGGCCTCGTTAAAACGTCAAAGCCATAACTGGCAAAACTAACAACAACCTCGCTTTCGCAGCTTAATACTGCATAGCGGTTCCTCCCTCCATTGCCCATGTGGTAGGGTAAGGGACTCACTCTAAGTGGGCTACGCCGGATTCCACCGCCTGAGGATGAAGGAAGAGAACAACCAGGCTAGCTGACCGGACGCCGGTCGATAGGCAGAAGAATCAGCGAAACACCAATATATCGACTACACTCGTAGAAGCTTAAGTGGCGATATCTTTGGACGTGGGTTCGATTAGTAATTAGTCGCCTTATGTGGTAACACATAAGTGAAAATTCGGCTTTATCGGTGAAACCTAAGTCACTTCCATGTGATAGGGCAATGCCGAGCGGTATGTGGAGTAATCCAACAGCCGTGTATCGACTTATAGGCTGCCATGTAAATGGTAGTACTAGGATGCGAAATCCATACCTTGTAGGGGTAAATTTATGATTCGCATAAGACGCCGGAGGACCTGTTTGAAGACAGGTTCAAGATATAGTCAGTGCCATGTCGAAAGCATGGAAGAGCACGTCCCACCGTCTCCACTACATAGTGGAAAGAAAGGCCAGCATATTTGCTGGTCTTTTTTATATTCTAAAAAAGTTGTCTTCAAATGCAATCTTCTTTGTTAATAATAAAGAATTATATTTTCCATTTCGGGGAGTAACCTTGTCATAATTTTCGAGTATCCATAGAGCACGCTTTCTTTTTTTATCCACCCGAAGATAGGGTGATATTTTTTTTAAAAGAGTAACAACTGAATCTTTTTTCTTTATAGTTAGAGTATAAGAATCCTTATGCCGTTCAGGGTTATAGTTTTTTTTACTATTAATAGTTCCTTCGGTTAAAGAACGAAGATACACTAAAAGTTCCTTATCTGTTGAAGCAACTGTAATACAAGGCCGTCGATTTTCATTTTCATGCATTCTAGTTAATGTAATAGACCCTTCTCCATCAATAATCCCAGCAAAATAGGCGGCTTCCCATGATTCCATCTACACTCCTCCTAAGGTTCGTTCTAAATCCCACTATCAAAACGTATGTTCTGTTATTATTTTACTATCTAAATAAGCGCTTTTCAAATTTTAAATAAACAAGCTATCCTAAAAAATAGGATAGCTTGCAATTAATTCACTCATTAATATAAAAGTTTTTAATGATTCATATTAGAATTCATATTCATATTTCCATTCATGTTCATATTGTTAGTTTGCGGCATTCCTTGTGCAGGGGCGAAGGCATTAAGCAGTTGATTCATATCCTGCTCGGCAAGCTGTGGTACTTGATAGTAATGATGTTTATTTTGATAAATCGAGATTTCATAGGCCATTTCAATGCAATTCGGAACAGAGTCAGCTAGCACACGACGGACAACTGGATTCGTAACTTCTAAAGCTGCCATAGTCTTCATCGATGCACCTGATTTTACACATCCAAGCATCATGCTGGAAATACACTCATCAGTAAGCTCAGAAACGGATTGCAGCGGCTTTTTCGGCTGGGCTGGTTTTAGCCCATAAACAAAGTCATTTCCTTGGTTCATTTTATAGCTTTGGGTTCGTTTTGAAGGATCTTGTCCCGATTTGAAACATTCTAAAGTAATGTTATATTCATCCTGCATAAATTGATATTGGCGATCCAGAATATCAAGTAATTCTGGGTCTTTTACATGTTGGCGTAACATCATGTATTGGTCTAATGTTCCTATTGCTCCTGATAGCACCTCATGGACATCGAACACTTCATGGCCGCCGTGATTTAATTGTTGAGGTATATTCCCTGTATGCATGTTTTGGTGCATTTGCCCCTGTTGATTTTGCATCATTTTTTATCTCCTCCTAAAGGTATTGGTATAACCATATTATTATGTTTCATTAAAGAAGGGTTATTCTCGTAAATACACTTATTAAGCAGTCACATAATTGTTACAAAACGCAAACTAATTAAAGCTAAATAGGTATTAAAAGCGTATACTAGCGTCAATAATGACTGTAATTCAATAGCATGACTAAAGCCTTAACAAAAGTTGAGGTTTTTTTCATGCTTTTTAAAGCAGCAAAAACAGCAGTGGTTCATCATGATGGATAATATTTATACAAAAGTATAAAAATTGTGTAAATTTTACCCATTAAGAAAAATTTAAGGTTTGTAAATGATAGGATAAAACGTTTGTTTAATCGGAATTATATGAATTTTCAATCTTGGCACAATAATTGCATTATGGTTATAGTGTAAAATCTTTTACCTAGGGGGAATTCAAGGTGCACACAATTGGCTTTTTTAAAAATCCAACTCAGATTATGTTTGGTTTAGGAGTAACGGACCAACTTCGAAAAATTATCGATGAACAAAATTTTAAAAACGTTCTTATTATCACAGATAAAGGACTTGTTAAGACGGGCCTAATAAATCAAATTACAAGGCAATTAGATAATATCAATTATTCTATCTATGATCAAACACAGCCCAATCCAACTGTAACCAACTGTAATGATGCAGTTAAGCTACTTCATGAGATTGATGCTGATGCGGTTATAGCGATGGGCGGTGGAAGTTCAATTGACGTTGCAAAAGCAGTGTGTCTGCTGGCCACAAATGGTGGATCTATTGTTGAATATGAAGGAATTGATACGTGTGACAATGAACTTTTGCCATTAATCGTAATACCAACAACTGCAGGAACTGCAAGTGAAGTCACAACTTTTACCGTTATCACTGATGAAGTAAGACAATACAAGCTAACTGTAGGTGGAATAAAGCTTGCACCGAAATGGGCGTTAGTCGATCCGCTTGTTACTTTAACACTGCCAAAGCATATTACCGCATCGACTGGACTTGACGCATTAGTTCATGCAATTGAATCGTATACGTCTAAAATGGCTAACTCAATTACGAAAGCGCTTGCAAGGGAAGCAATTCGAAAAATCAGTGAAAACTTGAGGCAAGCTGTTTACAATGGTGACAATATCGTAGCTAGAGAAAATATGCTTATGGGAAGTTTACTTGCCGGATTAGCATTTAACAATACACGTTTAGGAAATTGTCATGCCTTAAGTCATCCAGTAAGTGCAATTTATGGTGTTGCACATGGGGTAGCTAATTCGATTTTAATTCCCCACATTATGGAATTTAACTCTTTGGCCGTACCGGAACTGTTTAGCGATATTGCGGATGATATGGGGGAAAATCTTGAGGGATTAACGTTAATGGAAAGAGCAGAAGCTGCAGTGAATGCTGTTAAAAAACTTTCAAGGGATATTGGAATTCCAACTACTTTCGCAGAATTCCAAATTGATGAGTCTCAATTAGATCGGATGGTAAAGGACGCTATGTTAAGTGGAAATATCGCGGTAAATCCAAGGACTACTACATATGAAGATGTCATCGAACTGTATCGGAAATCAATTGGGGGTGTATTAGTTGAGGTTATTTAATTTAAGCGGTAAAACAGCCCTGGTTACGGGAGGAGGACGAGGCATAGGTAAAACGATTGCCCTTGCGCTTGCAGAAGCAGGTGCCAACGTAGCTGTTATTAGTAGAACAGAAAGTGAACTCAAAGAAACAGCAGGGGCGATTAAAAACTTCTCTAGAAATGCGTATTATGCGACAGTGGATGCGCGAAATTCAGAGGAAATTAGAAACTACGTAAAAGAAATCGTGAACAATGAAGGGAAAATAGATATTTTAGTGAATGCGGCTGGCACAAATGTACGCTCTTCGTTTTTGGAAGTAACCGAAGAAGATTGGGATTTTGTGATGGATATCAATCTGAAAACAGCCCTAATTACCTCACAGGCAGTTATTCCTTACATGAAGGAACAAAAATATGGAAAAATCATCAATATCGCTTCACTGACGAGTGAAATAGCTTTTCCTAACATGTCCGCATACGCGGCTAGTAAGGGCGGGATTTCCCAATTAACAAAGGCAATGGCGGTAGAGTTTGCGGAAGATGGAATTTTAGTTAATGCAATTGGGCCAGGCTATTTCAAGACAGAAATGACAAAAGTTCTTTTTGAAGACGAGAAAAAGGTAGAGTGGATGAAATCTCGTATTCCTCTAAAAAGAACCGGTGAACAAGAGGATCTAAAAGGAGCAGCCATCTTCCTAGCTTCAAGTGCATCAGATTATATAACCGGTCAAACAATTTATGTCGATGGCGGATGGCTAATCAGTTAAAAAATTAAGGGGGGACAATTTATGAAAAAGATTTTATCTCTAATAATGATAGGTTTTCTATTGCTATTATCTGCCTGTAGTGGATCCAATCAGGCTAGTGGAGATGATAAAAGCAGCAAGGTGTTAAAAATTGGTGCTGTATTTCCAATGTCTGGAGGTTTAGCACTGCTAGGTGAAGAAAGCTATCGCGGAGTGGAGCTTGCAATTGAACAAAGAAATAAAAATGGCGGTGTAGCCGGTGGTAAAAAAGTCGAGCTCGTTAAAGGGGACGCACCTGACGCTGATGCTGCACAGGCGGAAGCAAACCGCTTAATAAACAAGGAAAATATTAAAACCATTGTTGGTTCTTATTCATCTGGTATCGCACAGGCTGCCAGTGAAGTAACTGAGAGGAACGGAGTCTTGTTTTGGGAGTATGGTGCCGTTGCTGATTCGATTACGGACCGAGGTTATAAATATGTGTTACGTACGAATCCGCCAGCATCCTATCTATCAAAAAAACACATTGAATTTATCAAAAATTATTTGGCAGGAAAGCTTGGGAAGTCCTTAGGTGATCTTAAAGTAGCGATTGCTCATGAAGATTCATCTTATGGAACAACCATTGCAGATGAAGCAGTAAAGTTAGCCAAAAAAGAAGGCATTAACATTGTAACGGTCCAGCCATATAGTGCTACATCAAACGACTTAAGCTCAGTCGTCCTAAACCTAAAGAAAGCTCAACCTGATGTTCTTATAGAAGTATCTTATTTAAATGATGGAATTCTATTGCAGCGACAAAGTCAAGAATTAGGATTAAAAGTTCCAGTTATTGTTGGCTCTGGTGGAGGTCATGATATGGCTGACTATATTGAGGGTGTTGGTGACAGTGGGAATGGAATCTTTGATGTAGCCTTTCCACAATACCAAATTAACCATGAATTCACTCCGGGAATGGAAGATTTCGTTAAGTTATACAAAGCAAAATATGGTGAAGAGCCGCGATCTGGGCACTCTCTTGTACATTTTATGGGAACGAATGTCCTTCTTGATCTGATTAATAAAGTTGGAGAGATTGATCCTGATAAATTACGTGCTGCAGCTATGAAATATAAAGTAGAACCTGGTAAAACCGTGACTGGCTGGGGTGTTAAATTCGATTCTAAAACGGGTCAAAACACGCTGAGCGAACCATATGTTCATCAGTGGGTTAACGGAAAACTTTTAGCTGTATGGCCAGAAAAAGTGGCGGTGCAGGAACCACAACTTAACCCAAATAAATAACTATTTTAAAGGTGGTATTCCATGAAGAAAATTGTAAGCGTTATAATGGTGAGTTTTCTTTTCCTTTTATCAGCTTGCTCGGGTGGAGCGAGTGGTGATGGTAACGGTAGTGGTAAATCGGAAACATTAAAAGTTGGTGCTCTATACCCTTTATCAGGTGGCTTAGCGCTTCTTGGTGAAGAGAGTTTTCGTGGTGCCGAGCTTGCAGTTGAAGAAGCAAATAAAAATGGCGGTATTGCAGGCGGGAAAAAAATTAAATTAGTTAAGGGTGACGCTGTTGATGCAGATGCTGCTCAAGCAGAGGCGAATCGTTTAATTAATCAAGAAAACATAAAGTCGATTGTTGGATCGTATTCTAGCTCCATCTCTTTTGCTGCTAGCGAAGTTGCTGAAAGAAGCGGTGTCTTGTATTGGGAGCTTGGGGCCGTATCTGATTCCATTACAGACAGAAATTACAAATATGTTCTACGAACTAATCCTCCTGCTTCTAATTTCTCTAAGGTGCATATTGATTTTATTAAAAATGTGGTAACAAAAAAACTAGGGAAAAGTTTAGAAGATATTAAGGTTGCTATTGCCCATGAAGATTCTTCCTATGGGACAACCATTGCAGATGAAGCTACTAAGCTTGCAAAAAAAGAAGGAATTAATGTTGTAGCAAACCAAGGATACAGCGCAGGTACTAATGATTTAAGTTCAGTCATTTTGAATATTAAAAAGGCCGCACCAGACGTAATTATTGCCGTTTCATACTTAAACGATTCCATTCTTCTAGCTAGACAAAGTGAAGAATTGGGACTAAAGGTTCCAGTATTTATTGGTTCCGGAGGTGGTCATACAATGAGTGACTTTAAAGATGCGATGGGAGAAAAAGCCAATGGGATATTTGATATTGACTTCCCACAATACCAAATTAATCGTGAAGTCACGCCTGGAATTGAACAATTTATCAAGCTGTACAAAGAAAAGTATGGTATAGAGCCACGTTCTGGTCATTCTTTAACAAACTATATGGGAATGAAAGTCGTACTCGATACAATGGATAAAGTTGGCGAAGTTGACCCGGATAAATTAAAAGAAGAAGCTTTGAAATACACAGCTAAAGTAGGTTCAACCGTTACTGGCTGGGGAGTAGAGTTCAATAAGAAAAGCGGACAAAATAAGTTGAGCCAACCATACGTTCATGAGTGGATCAAAGGTGAACTTAAGACGGTTTGGCCGGAAAATGTTGCTGTAGAAGAACCCCAAATTGGAAATCAATAAAGTAATAGTTTTACAAAAAGGTAGCTAAAAGGATAACCCAGGATTAAGTGCTTGGCATCAGCGGAAAATAAATAGTAGAACCAAGACCAGTCTAATCTGCCAATAGAAACTGCTAACGGGTGCTGGGCACTTATGGGTAAACCCCATTTTAAAATGAAACAGCGAGGTGTAAATATGACATTAGTTCAAACACTTATCTCGGGTCTATTGTTAGGTGGTATATATTCTTTAATCAGCATGGGCTTAAATTTAATCCTTGGAGTCGTAAGAATCGTTAACTTTGCGCATGGTGAACTGCTAATGATTGCCATGTATATAAGTTTCCTATTTTATTCGACGTTGGGTCTAGATCCATATGTTTCTGCTATTCTAGTAATCATCTGTCTTTTCTTGCTGGGTGTCATAACGCAGAGAATTATGATTCAGCCAATTTTGGATACACCTGCTTCAACGAAAATATTTGCAACATTAGGATTATCGATTACACTTCAAAATCTTGCTTTAATGACTTTAAGTGCGAATCATCTTTCAGTTAAAACAAGTTATCAGACACAAGTTATAAATATAGGAGAATTTGCTATTAGCGTTCCTAGATTAATTGCATTCGGAGTTGCCGTAGCAGTAGCTGTATTTTTATATCTATTCTTGCAAAAGACGATGACTGGAAAAGCCATCCGAGCGGTTGCTATGCAACGGCAAGCAGCATTTTTGATGGGGATTAACGTCAAAAGAATTTATCTTTTAGCTTTCGGAATCGGTTCAGGTTTGGTAGGTCTTGCAGGTGCTATGCTCATGCCAATTTACTCGGTCTATCCAACAATTGGAACATCCTTCGTACTTATTGCGTTCGTTGTCGTTGTTTTAGGTGGTATGGGGAGCATGTTCGGTGCATTCTTCGGCGGGTTAATAATAGGAGTAGTAGAAGCGCTTTCCGGTGTTGTGTTTGACCCAGGTCTCAAGGAAGCAATATACTTTGTCATTTTCATATTGGTATTACTAGTACGTCCAGCAGGAATTTTTAGTCTTGGTAAAGGAGCAGAGGAGGTAGGATTGAAATGATGCAGCTATTATCAAAACAAAAATTTCTTATTTTCTTTGGGATTTTACTATTAGTAACTCCGTTTGTTGTTCAAAATAAATTCTATTTAAATATTTTCATTCTTATTTTATTGTATGCGACAATTGCTGGAGCATGGAATATTCTAGGCGGATACGGTGGTCAATTATCACTCGGCCATGCGATCTTTTTTGGATTAGGGGCTTATTCCTCATCGCTTTTATATCTTAAATTTGGTGTTAGTCCGTGGTTAGGATTTATCATTGCAGCAGTGATTTCCATAGTGATTGGTGTCTTAATCGGATGGCCTGCTTTCAGATTAAAAGGAACATATTTTACTTTAACAACTATTGCATTTGCAGAGGTTATCCGCCACTTGACATTATATTTCAAAAACGTAACAAATGGAGCAATCGGTGTAAACATTCGTTTTGATCCAGGTATAAAAAATCTTATTTTTAGAGAATACAGCGCCTACTATTTTCTTGTGTTAGTATTGTTTGTCATTAGTATAGCAATTGCTATTTGGGTTGATAAAACAAAGGTTGGATATTACTTGAAGGCCATTCGTGAAGACGAAGATGGTGCTGAAACGCTTGGTATTAATGTAACGAAATATAAAATGATCGCCATGGCTATCAGTGCTGGAATGACGGGAGTTGCGGGTGTGTTTTACGCACAGTATATGTTGTTCTTTGAACCAATTTCTGTTTTCAACTTAAACTTTTCCATTGAAATTGCTTTGATAGCAATTATCGGCGGAGTAGGAACTGTTTACGGGCCAGCTTTAGGAGCTTTTATCATCATCCCATTAAATGAGCTTTTACGCTCTACATTCCCGTCCTTAAGTGGAATGAATTATTTAATATATGGGATTGTATTAATTTTAATCGTGTCGTTTTTGCCGAATGGATTACTTCCAATCCTTAAACGCATTCCTCACAAATTAAAAAACTTAAATAAGAAAAACATCAAAGTAGTGGAGGGTGAAAAAGTTGATTATTCAAGTTAAAGAACTCTCAAAACATTTTGGTGGGTTAAAAGCGGTAAAAAATGTTTCTTTTGATGTAAATGAAAACGAAATTGTCGGGATCATTGGGCCAAACGGGGCTGGTAAAACGACATTGTTTAACCTGATTTCTGGATCACTCGGAGTAACATCTGGAAAAGTAATATTCAATAATGAAGATATTACTAGTCAAAAACCCTACGTTATTTGCAAAAAAGGTATTGGCAGAACCTATCAAATTGTTAAGCCATTTGGCAATATTTCTGTACTTGAAAATGTGATGGTTGGAGCTTTTAACAAAGCTTCTAACACAAGAGAAGCAAGAGAATACAGTATGGAAATTTTGAAAAAAGTTGGTTTAGACAAAAAGAAAGACCAAGTTGGAAAAAGCTTAACCATCGCTGATAAAAAGCGTCTTGAAGTAGCGAAAGCATTGGCAACCCAGCCAACGGTGTTACTCTTGGATGAAGTTATGGCTGGTTTGAATCCAAGTGAAGTGAAGGAAATAATGCCAATGATTAAGGGACTAAGAGACAGTGGAATTACGATTATTCTTATTGAGCATATAATGGAAGTCGTCATGAATGTTTGTGATCGGATTGTCGTAGTGCATCATGGTGAGAAAATAGCCGAGGGTACTCCAAAAGAAATCGCAAACAATCCAGAAGTAATTAAAGCTTATCTTGGGGAGGAATTGAGCTTTGCTTAACTTACAAAACGTAAACTTATTCTACGGCGAAATTCAAGCCTTATGGAATCTTTCAATGGAAATTCATGAAGGTCAAATTGCTGCATTACTAGGGGCGAACGCGGCTGGAAAGTCTAGCACAATCAATGCTATTTCTGGAATAGAAAAAATTTCGAGTGGTGAAATTACATTTTTCGGCAAAGAGATTCACAAAATGAGCCCGCATGAAATTGTTGAAGAAGGGATTATCCAGGTACCAGAAGGAAGAAAGCTTTTTAATTATATGTCCATTCAAGAAAATTTGGAATTAGGGTCTTATTCCAAACGGGCGAAAAAAGATTTCAAAAAAAACCTCCGCTTCGTGTATGAATTGTTTCCAGTTTTAGAAGAAAGAAAAAATCAAATGGCCGGAGACTTGAGTGGCGGACAACAGCAAATGGTTGCTATTGCCAGGGGATTAATGGCTAATCCTAAACTTTTAATTATTGATGAGCTATCGCTTGGATTAGCACCGATATTGGTTCAACAGTTATTAAAGGATTTAATTAATATAAGAAATAAGGGAATTACAATTCTTCTAGTGGAGCAAAATGTACAGCAATCATTGGCTATTGCTAGTGATGCATATGTATTAGAAAATGGGCGATTGTCGTTATTTGGAAAATCTGCAGATTTAATTAATGATCCACATCTGAAAAAAGCTTACCTTGGAATGTAGGGGTGTCATGTATGAGAGTGGCCATGAAAACAGAAAATGCTGGCGAAATTATCCTTCAAGAAAAAGAATTACCAAGTCTCTGCAGTAATGAAGTGTTAATTAAAGTAGAGTTCTGCGGTGTATGCGGCAGCGATCTTCATGCATATAAGCATTCAAAAGGCTATGAGTTTGTACTTAAACCCATTATTTTAGGCCATGAATTTTCAGGTGTTGTTGTTGACTGCTTTGATGCCTCCTTAGAACACTTAAAGGGAAAACGTGTCATCGTGGAATCAATGAATTATTGCGGCCACTGTGAAAACTGCCTAAAAGGGCGGAAATCTATCTGCGCTCAGAATAAAGTCATAGGTCTTCATTACGATGGCGGCATGGCACAATATGTTAAAACAAATGTGCAATATGTAAAAGAAGTTCCAGAGGATTTACCGCTTCATTTAGCAGCGTTAAGCGAGCCAATGGCAATTGCAGTCCATGCTGTACGTCAAGCAGGAGATATAGCGAAATCTGATAAAATTCTCGTTCAAGGTCCAGGAATAATTGGGTTTTTTGTAAGTTTAATACTCGCCCAGAAGGGTGCGAAAGTTTATTTGTCGGGTCTAAAGCGTGATTATGAAAGCAGATTGTCAAAATGCCAATCATTTGGAGTCACCTCACATATTGTTGAATCAGGGAATTTGGAAGAAAAGGTAGACATCGTTTTCGAATGCTCCGGATCCAGTGCTGCGGTAAGGTCAGGATTCGGTAGTTTGAAAAAAGGTGGAAAAGCCATTTTTGTTGCTTTGTACGAACATGAAACGACCCTCTTTTTAACGGAATTAGTAAGAAATGAGGTACTCATCAATACAAGCTATGGTTGTAATCCCGAAGACTATAATGAAGCATTTGAAGTTTTAAATTCATTATCAGAGAAGTTAATGGATATAATGACCATTTATCCTTTGACAGATGTATCACAGGCTTTTGAAGATGGTCTTAATCAAGTTGTCCTCAAGCCGGTACTGGCAATAAGTTAATGAAGGGGGTAGTTATATGACTATTGAACAACAATTAGATACAACACTCGAACTTTTACGCAGTCATACTTCTATAAGAGACTATAAAAAGGAAGGCCTGCCTTTGGGAATGCTAGAAAAATTGTTGGTTTCGGCGCAACATGCTGCATCCTCTCATTTTGTTCAAGCATATTCAGTTATTCATATTACAGACCCAGAGAAAAAGGAAGCTATTGCATCACTTTCAAATAATAGAAGGCAAATCGAATCAGCACCTGTTTTGTTATTATTCTGTGCAGACTTGAAACGCTTGGAATATGCATGTGAAAAACAAGGAACAAGCATACAAAATGAAATTCTTGAAAATTTCCTTGTCGCAGTCATTGATACAGCGCTATTTGCTCAAAATTTTGTTGTTGCTGCAGAATCTCAAAACTATGGCATTTGCTATATAGGAGGGGTCCGAAATAACCCTGAAGAAATTAGTAAAGTTGTTGGTTTACCAGATAAAACAATTCCTTTATTCGGTATGACAGTTGGAATCCCGAATGAAACTCAATTGGTTAAGCCACGTTTACCAGTAGAAGCAATCCTTCATGAAAATCTATATAACGAAGAAAAATATCATTTGGTTTTGGATCAATATGACTCTCAGTTAAAAGAATACTACAGAAGTCGTCTGACAAACCAAAAAGAGGCCAATTGGACAGAATCAATGAGTGATTTTTTATCCACTCCCAGAAGAAAACATATGAAAGACTTTGTGAATTCAAAAGGCTTTCAATTAAAATAACCTTTCTGAAAAATCGAGGTATGTAAAATGAAAAAAAATAAAATAGCTTTAGTTACGGGTGGCGGGGCAGGTATCGGACGAGCGATTGCTCTAAGATTAGCTAATGATGGCTTTGATGTAGCTCTGAATGACATTAGTGAGGAATCAATTAAACATGTAGCTTCAGAGATTGAAAAGTTAGGACAAAGAGCCTTCCCCGTTGTCGCAGATGTCAGCAATAGAGAACAAGTTTTTTCGATGGTTGATCAAGTGGTAGAACATTTTGGGCGTCTTGATGTTATGGTTTCAAATGCTGGCATTGTCCAAGTAAAGCCATTGCTTGAAATTACAGAAGAAGATATGGAAAGAATTTTTCGTATCAATGTGTTCGGAACGATGTTTTGCATGCAAGCAGCAGCAAAAGTGATGATCAAACAAAATGGCGGAAAAATTATCAATGCAAGCAGTACTTCCGGAAAAAGAGGTGTAGAATTTCTGGGTCACTATTGTGCGACAAAATTTTCTGTCATCGGTCTGACTCAAACTGCCGCAAAAGAACTTGCAAGTCACGGAATTACGGTTAATGCATATTGTCCAGGTATTGTAGGAACAGGAATGTGGGAAGAAATTGACCGTAAAATGAGTGAATATATGAATGTGCCTTTAGGAGAAACGTTGAAAAATAAAATTAATGGAATTCCTTTAGGGAGAATTGAAGAACCGACAGATGTTGCAAACTACGTTTCATTTCTGGCATCTGAGGATTCAAATTATATGACAGGACAAGCGGTAGTAATTGATGGCGGGATGGTATTTTCCTAAAAATAATCCGGTAATAAGTTAATTTTTTATCTAATTAAGAATGGGAGGAATTACAATGTTACAAGCTACAAAACTATTAACTTTGATTGACTTAGAGAATATTAAATTATTCATTAACGGTGAGTGGAAAACGGCAAGTAACGGTTCTACATTTTCAGTGAAAAATCCAAATACCGGTAATGTTGTTGCTGAGGTTCCAAGAGGTGCAAAAGAAGAAACGAAAGCCGCCATTGAAGCTGCAAATGCAGCATTTCCAAAATGGGCTAAGCTTACAGCAAATGAAAGAGCGGATTATTTATTAAAAGTACGTGATTTAATGTTGGAGAACGAGGCTGAACTAGCAACTATTATGAGTATGGAAATGGGTAAAGCCTACTCAGAAGCATGTGGAGAAGTGAAATATGCTGCTAGCTTCTTATCGTGGTATGCAGAAGAAGGCCGCCGTATATATGGAGAAACGGTTCCAGCTTCCTCTCCAAATAAAAGATTGTTTGTTGTGAAGCAACCAGTTGGTGTAATTGCTGCCATTACCCCTTGGAATTTCCCGTTAGCCATGATGACTCGAAAGCTAGGACCTGCTTTGGCTGCCGGTTGTACCGGAATTGTCAAACCAGCAAGCCAGTCACCGCTTTCAGCCCTTGCTTTTGCTAGCCTTGTTGAAAAAGCTGGTATTCCAAGTGGAGTAGTGAATATTGTGGCAGGTGCTACGAGAGAAATATCTGATGAAATCTTTGAAAGCCCAATAGTTAAAAAGGTCTCTTTTACAGGATCTACTGAAGTTGGTAAAAAATTAGTGGAAAAATCCGCAGAACAATTGAAAAAGCTCTCTTTAGAGCTTGGCGGACATGCTCCTTTCATCGTCTTTGAAGATGCAGATTTAGAAAAAGCAGCTGAGGGAGCAGTAGCGAGTAAATTCAGAAATGCAGGTCAAACATGTGTTTGTGCAAATCGGATTTATGTTCATGAAAATATTAAAGATGAGTTTTCAAAGCTGTTTGTTGAAAAAGTTCAGGCGTTAAAAGTGGGTAATAGCTTGGATCAAACTGTACAAATTGGACCACTAGTAAGTAAAGATGGTCTAGATAAAGTGCAAGAGCATGTTGAAGATGCTAAATCAAAAGGTGCGGAAGTTTTGATTGGCGGTAAAGTTACAGGGGATCCAAACGGTTTTTATTACGAACCGACTATTCTTGCTAATGTTACAAAAGATATGATTATCATGACAGAGGAAACATTCGGTCCAGTTGCACCTATCACAGCTTTTAATAATGATGAAGAAGTGATATTCGAAGCGAACAATACAGAGTACGGATTAGCCGCTTATCTTTACACATCAAACATTCAACGTGCAGTTACTGTTTCTGAAGCATTAAACTTTGGTGTGATTGGACTTAATGATGCTGTTCCTGGTGTACCTCAAGCTCCATTTGGCGGGATGAATCACAGTGGATATGGGCGTGAGGGCGGTCACCAAGGAATTAGAGATTACTTAGAAGAGAAGTTTATTTCTTTAGGACTATAAGAGTTGAAAAAGGATCCTTCTGAAAAAGTAATAAAACCTTTCTTAGAAGGATCATATTAACCAATGTATACATTATCATATTTTACCTGAGAAGATAACACTTTTCAGCTTAAATATTACTAACTAATAAGCGAGTGGATCAGAATGAAAGCACTTATGAAAACGGAGCCTGGTTTCGGAAATTTAAATATACTGGATATTCCTGAACCAGTTTGTGATGCAACAGGAATTAAAATAAGAGTGCGTTATTCCGGAATCTGTGGAACAGATATGCATATTTATCATGACAGCTATAAGAGTTATCCACCTGTTGTGATTGGTCACGAATTTTCAGGAGAAGTTGTCGAATCTGGAAAAAATGTAAAAAATATCAACCCAGGGGATATTGTTATGGTGCTTCCTTCCATTGCCTGGACCTGTAAGAACTGCATGTACTGTAAACAAGGCTATTATATGTTTTGTTCAGAACGGAGAAGTCTCGGCAGCGGCGTGAATGGAAGCTTCACGAAATATGTAGTTGTAACCGAAGAAATGGTGTATAAGGTACCATCTACCATTTCTTTACAAGAAGCAGCACTTGCGGAACCATTAGCTTGTGCAGTACAAGCTATTGAAGAATTGACGGAGTTTAACGCAGGTGATTGGGTTCTGCTTTCAGGTCCGGGACCAATCGGACTAATTTCTTTAAGTTTACTACTGAGTAAAGGCTGTAATGTGATCGTTACAGGAACAAGTCAGGATATTACAAGACTGAACATTGCTAAAGAACTTGGAGCACATACAACGGTTGATGTTTTTACCGAAGATCTTCATGAAATTATAGAAGAGTTGACGGATGGTGTAGGTGTAGATATTGCTGTGGAATGCTCTGGCGCACCATCTGCCGTAAACCACTCCATTAAAGCGTTAAAAAAGCTGGGGAAATACATTCAGATTGGTATTGTAGGAAGTACGGTAGAAATGGATATTGATTCCATTTTATATAAACAAATTCAAATATTCGGCTCCTTTGCTCACTCCATGCAAACCTGGGAAAAGGTAAAGAAAATCTTATCGACGAAAACGATTGATTTAAAGCCGATTATTACTGATGTTATTCCACTAAGCGAATGGGAAAGAGCTTTTGAAATCATTGAATCAAGAGAATGTGGAAAAGTGTTGATGTATTACGATTATAAAGAATAAAGAATGAATTTCCATTTATCGGAAAAGGCAAACAGTTTAAATGTGAAGGGGGTTTCCCTTATGGAGACAAGAACAGTTGGTAGCATTGAAAAGCTAGGAAAAGAAAAATTGAAAGATTTGTTATATCAAATGATTCTAATTCGTGACTTTGAAGAAGCGGTTGAAAATCAGTTTATGCAAGGGAAAATTCACGGAACCATGCATCTTTGTATCGGACAAGAGCCTACCGCTGTTGGTGTATGTTCGGTGTTAACAGTTCAAGATAAAATTACAAGCACACATCGCGGACATGGACATTGTATTGCGAAGGGCTCAGAAGTTAAATACATGATGGCCGAGCTATTGGGGAAAGAAACAGGGTACTGTAAAGGAAAAGGCGGATCGATGCATATTGCAGATTTAGAAATAGGAAATATTGGGGCTAATGGTATTGTTGCAGGTGGGCTGCCAATTGGTTGTGGTGCAGCCCTAGCCTCTAAGAAGAAGAATTTAGGTTATGTGGTCGTTTGTTTTTTTGGAGATGGAGCGACTAACGAGGGGGCTTTCCATGAAGCAATTAATCTAGCATCTGTTTGGAATTTACCAGTCATTTTCTTCTGTGAAAATAATCAGTATGGAATGTCAAGTTCCATAAAAGAAATGACGAAGATAGAGAATCTATCTGAACGGGCCAGTTCATACGGTATACCAGGAATCACCTTAGACGGTACTGATGTCATTGCTGTAATGGAAGAGACACAAAAAGCGGTAGATCGTGCTAGAAATGGAGAAGGACCTACGTTAATAGAAGCTAAGACTTATAGATGGCGAGGACACTCCAAAAGCGATGCTCGGAAATACAGAACTCGGGATGAAGAAAAAGATTGGATGACAAATAGAGACGGAATCAAGCTGTTTAAGGAAAGACTACTGAATGAAGGTATTTTTTCAAAAGAAGAAATAGTTGAAGTAGAAGAAAAAGTAAAAAAAGTAATCGACGAAGCAATTGAATTTGCAGAAAACAGTCCGGAACCATCACTTAGCTCACTTGAAGAAGACGTGTTTGCATAACGAAAAGGGAGGAGGAAAATTTATGCGTAAAATTACCTATGCAGAAGCAATTAATGAAGTTATGTGCCAAGAAATTGAAGCAAATGAAGACGTTTTTATTTTAGGTGAGGATATTGGTATTTATGGCGGTGCCTTCGGATTAACAAGAGGAATGATTGAAAGGCTGGGGCCAGATAAAGTATTAAATACTCCAATTTCAGAACAAGCCATTACAGGAGTTGCGATCGGTGCAGCCTTAATGGGAATGCGTCCGATACTAGAACTTCAATTTTCCGATTTTGTGACGGTTGCGATGGACCAAATCGTAAACCAAGCAGCTAAATTACGTTATATGTATGGAGGAAAGGGAAAAGTTCCTATAGTTATCCGTACTCCGGGTGGCTCTGGAGCTGGTTTTGCAGCTCAGCATTCACAAAGTTTAGAAGCTTGGATGGCACATGTTCCAGGATTAAAAGTGGTCCAGCCATCTACAGCTTATGATGCGAAGGGTTTGTTTAAAGCAGCATTAGAAGATGATAATCCAGTTATTTTCTATGAACATAAGCTTTTATATGGAATGAAGGACGACGTACCTGAAGAATCCTATGTTATTCCCCTTGGAAAAGCTGATATTAAGCGAGAAGGTAATGATGTCACAGTAGTTGCAACTTCGATTATGGTTCATAGAGCAATGCAAGCAGCAGAAGAGCTTGAAAAAGATGGAATTAGTGTAGAAATTATAGACCCACGCACGTTAGTGCCACTTGATACAGAAACAATCGTAGAATCTGTGAAAAAAACCGGGCGCGCAGTTGTTGTATATGAAGCAGTTCAACGTGGCGGATACGGTGCTGAAATTGCTAGTGTAATTAATGAAAGTGAAGCATTTGATTTCCTCGATGCTCCAGTAGTAAGACTTGGAGGGAAATCTGTACCGATTCCGTATAATCCAACCCTTGAAAAAAAAGCAGTTCCCCAAGTTGAAGATATTAAGGATGTTATTAAATCAATGATACTAACGTATGCCTGACAGGAGGATAGAACATGGCTGAACAAGTATTAATGCCCAAACTCGGAGCAACGATGGAAAAAGGAACGATATTGGAATGGATGAAGAATGAAGGGGATCGAGTTGAAAAAGGTGAACCTATTCTTGAGATTATGACCGATAAAATCAATCTTGAAGTGGAAGCTACAACCTCAGGCATACTATTAAAAAGATTATATAATGTTGATGAAGAAGTAGCCGTTCTAGAACCAATCGCCTATATTGGACAGGCGGATGAAACTATTAAGGATATGCGAAATACTGTTTCAGAGGGGTTAAAGGTAGAGGTAGAACCATTAGCAGAAAACACTGCTCCGTCAATCGGTACGGAAAAACAACCAAATTTTAATGGAATAAATAAACCAAGAAGGACGCCTTCAGCGAATAAGCTTGCAAAAGACAATGGGATTGACTTACGCCAAATTAAAGGTACAGGTCCCAATCATCGAATCCAAGTAAGGGATGTTGAATTATATATCAGCAATCAACAAAAAGTAACTCCCCTTGCTAGTAAACTAGCAAATTACAATAATATCAATTTAGCGAACATCCAAGGCACGGGTGCAAACGAAAAAATTGTATCCTCTGATGTTCTGAACAACCAACCAATCTCGAAGAATCAAACTCTTCAATATATTGGCTTGCGTAAGGTTATTGGCGAAAGAATGGTCCAAAGTGTTACTACAGTACCGCATGTTACACTTACCTCTGAAGTTGAAATGACAGCAGGAATCGAATTAAGAACGAAACTATTAGATAAAATTTTGAAGGTATCGGGGCATCGTTTATCTTATACCGAAATTTTTATCAAAGCTGCAGCAACCGCTTTAAAAACACACAAATTGGTGAATTCTTCACTAAACGGGAATACGATTGAAATTCTATCGGAAGTCAATATCGGCGTAGCTGTTGCTGTTCCCAATGGGTTAGTAGTGCCAGTTATCAGAAATGCAGATAGGAAGGGACTTGCAGCTCTTACGGAAGAAAATAAGCGAATTGTCAAACAGGCTAGAGAAAATAAACTAGCTCCAGAAAATTTGGCTGGTGGAACATTCACGATTAGTAATTTGGGGATGTATGCCGTTGATGCATTTACGCCTATTATTAATCAGCCACAATCTGCGATCCTGGGAATCGGACGAATTCGGGAAAAAGTCGTTTCTGAAAACGGATCATTTGCGGCAAAGCAATTTGTTACCCTCAGCCTCTCATTTGACCATCGTGTGATTGATGGGGCTCCGGCAGCTGAGTTTCTCACTGAACTGAAAAATTTAATAGAAAATCCTTATGAATTAATGGTTTGAGGTGAGATATATGAAGATATACGATTTAATAGTAGTTGGAGGGGGCCCAGGCGGTTATGTTGCTGCAGAATTCGCCGGGAAGCAGGGCTTGTCAGTCGCTCTCATTGAAAATCAGTATCTTGGAGGAACTTGCCTGAATACTGGGTGTATCCCTTCAAAAACGCTTCTTAGGCATTCCGAATTCCTCGACATGATAGAAAAGGCAAAAAAGTGGGGAGTAGAAGTAGAAAACGTTAAGTTGTCTTTCGAAAAAATGATGAAACGAAAAACTACTGTTATAGAGAATTTGCGAAGAGGAGTAGAATTCCTCCTGAAAAGCGCAAATGTTGATCTCTATAATGGCTTAGCAACCATTTTACCCGATTATCGAGTGAAAATTGAGGCGAATAATATCCAATCTGAGGTGTATGGTAAAAAAATTATCATTGCTACTGGTTCAAAACCCTATGTACCATCAATTAAAGGTGTTGAACATATTAAGGCCCATACAAGTGATACGATTTTTGATTTAGCTTACATACCAAAATCAATCGTCATCATAGGCGGAGGAATTATCGGAGTGGAATTTGCCTGTATTTTTTCCAGTTTGAACGTTGATGTTACGATCATTGAAATGGGTGAAAGGTTAATTGCTGGAGAAGATGAAGATGCGTCGAGGTTAATGACGAAAGAACTTAAGAAAAAAGGAATCACCATTCATACATCTGCAAAAGTAGTTGAGGCTGGTGAAATCGATTCAGAAAAATCGATAACTGTGGAGCTGAAGAATCTAGATCAGGTGACAATTTCCGCGGAAGAAGTTCTGTTTGCCTCAGGGCGTAAACCAAATGTAAGTTGTGTCAATAAGTTGGGATTGAAGATGATTGGTCCATTTATCGCAGTAAATAAGCAAATGGAAACAAGCTTTCCGAATGTTTATGCTGTTGGGGATGTAATTGGCGGCTGGCAATTGGCACATGTTGCAAGTAGTGAAGGTATAGTAGCAGCGTCGAACGCTTCAGGTATATTCAAGGAAGTTGATTATAAAGTTGTACCACGTTGTATCTATACTTTTCCGGAAATTGCTAGTGTTGGATTATCCGAAAAGGAGGCAAAAGAAAGAGGCTATTCCTTTCGAAGCGAGACACTGCAGTTAACAGCAAATGGCAAAACATTAGCAATGGATGAGTCATCCGGGTTTATTAAGCTGATTGCGGATGATCGCTATGATGAAATTCTTGGAGCGGTAATGGTTGGTCCTCATGTAACCGAAATGATTTCTGAGGTATCCACAGCTATTTTTCTCGAAGGCACGATGGATGAATTAGCTTCAGTAATCCATCCACATCCTACCGTATCAGAAGGGATATGGGAAACCGCAAGAGCCTGGTTAGAGAAGAAGAAAAATTTAGTTATTCAATAATATAAAAAACGGCTGGTACAAAGTATTTTATGAGATTTGTACCAGTCTCCTCTTTTTTGTGAAAAATCACCAAATACCCTAGTAATATCCATTATTTCCCCCAGTTTAAGGTATAAAACTTTCCGAAATATACCAATGTCTGTTATTATATAAAAGTGACAATTCGGAATTTTACACCTTCTTTTGTTACAAAACCCATTATTACTATTGAACGGAGGAATTTTTTTGCCATCCGATTATTCTTACAAAGAACTATATAATAAATGGGACCAATTTATTAATGGCGGAAATGATACTTCCCATCTGAGAAAAGAGGTAGCAGATTCATGGAAACGCTGCCGAAAATTAAATGTTAATCCCTTCAAAAAACCTCCTTTATTGGAAAAGGATGGAATTCAAAAGTTAATAAGCAAAAATCAATTATTAATCAACGAAGTTGCTCCATTTATTAATCTCATTAGCGATATAACAAAAGAAACTAACTTTTTGTTTGTGTTAACGGATAAATACGGAAATGTATTAGATGTTAGAGGCGACAAACATGTGGTCGAGCAAGCGAAAAAGAGTAATTTCGTAATTGGGGCAAACCGCTCTGAAAGTGCCGGTACAAATGCAATCAGTGTCACCATTACAACAAGGAAGCCAATACATATTGGTGGGCCGGAGCATTACAACGTACTTTTTCATCAATGGGCGTGTGCAGCTGCTCCAATACATGATGGTAATGGGAAATTAATAGGAGTCCTGACACTTTCAGGACATTATTCACTTAAGCATACCCATACTCTTGGGATGGTTGTCTCTCTTGCTAAAGCTATAGAAAACGAACTTCTTGTGAAAGAAAGAAATGTAGAAATAAAAAAGAACAATCGGCCTTCACAGGGGAGTTATTTTACATTTGAAGACATTATTGGTAGTGGAGAGGGAATACAATCTGCCATTAATATGGCAAGAGTAGTGTCGAATTCAAACTCACGAATCATAGTCGAAGGGGAGAGTGGAACGGGTAAAGAATTGTTTGTACAAGCCATTCACAATGCAAGCGAGAGAAGAGGAAGCCCATTTATAGCAGTAAACTGTGGTGCCATTCCTGATCAACTTATTGAAAGCGAGTTATTTGGATACCAGGAAGGAGCATTCACTGGGGCAAAAAAGGGCGGTATGGCAGGCAAGTTTGAGTTGGCTCATGGAGGTACGCTATTTTTAGACGAAATCAACAGTATGCCTGAGGATATGCAAGTTAAATTATTGAGGGTATTACAGCAGAATGAAGTGACGCGTGTGGGTGGATCGACCCCCATTCCTATCAATGTTAGAGTAATAGCGGCATCTAATGAATCACTTGAAAATTTAGTTGACAAAAATAATTTTCGAAGAGATTTATTTTATCGATTAGGAATCATTGTATTTCAAATCCCGCCACTACGTGAAAGGTTGGAAGACATTCCAGAGTTATTTAATCACTTATTAAATAAAATTAGTAAGGGATTGAATCAAAAATGTCCGGAATTTGACCCAGCTATCTTAAAATATTTAAAATCATATCATTGGCCAGGTAATATAAGAGAGCTAGAAAACTATATAGAAAGAGCAGTCGTGCTCTCTCAAGGGAAGAAGATTACAATAGAACATTTTCCTTATAAAGTAATTGAACATATGTTTTTGCCTGAAAGAGTGGAATTAACCACATTGGAGAAGGTGGAAAAGGAATTCATAATCAAAGCTCTAGATGTCTATGATGGGAACATTTCAAAAACTTCTGAGCTCCTTGGCATTACTAGAAAAACATTATATAACAAAATGAAAACGTTTAATCTGAAAAAAACTAGGGAAAGAATTTCACTCTAAATTAAAAAAAGGAATATATGGATAAACGGACAAGCTGGGAGTTCAGCATTGTCCGTTTTTTATTTTATATATTTCATTTCTGGGGCCATTATCGATATATAAGATTGGATCCTAAATAAAATTGATTGGATACAGAATTATGGAAATATAGGCATTGATGTGCTGAAAATGGTGTGATAAACTTATTATTGTATCCAAAATAAAACGAGGTGGATATTCTGATGACTGAAATAACTCCAAATAAATCTACGATAGTAAAGACAGTAACGAAGTCTCTTAGACAAGTCATATTAGATGGGACATTGAAAAAGGGAGACCGGCTTATTCAAGAAGAATGGGCGGAGCGGCTCGGTGTCAGTCGCATGCCTATACGGGAAGCACTGACGCAACTGCAAATGGAAGGTCTGGTAGAGCTAGTCCCTCATAAAGGGGCAATAGTCACGCCGATTACACATGATAATATTGAAGAAATTTACCAAACCCGTTCGATACTTGAAGGCTTAGCTGTTGAAAAATCACTACCCTTCTTAACTGAAGATGATAAACAAGAATTAGAAAACATCTTACTTCAAATGGAAGCGCTTAAATTAACCGACGAAACGAATGATGAATATATTCGACTAAACGCCTTATTTCACGAAACTCTTAGGAAAGGTTGTCCATGGCCAAGGGTCCTTAAAATTGTTGAGACGCTTGGAATTTCACCAATAGCGCCTAATTTATTAATTGATGAGTTTCAGGAAACACAACGTGAGCATCGATGCATTTATGAAGCGGTGTTACGCGGGGATCCTTATGAACTACGGGCGGCGGTGGAGTATCATATTTTTCGCACCAAGAACAATTTAATTAATTATATGGAACGTTTAAAGAGCAAAAATCTAAATAAATAGGGGGCGTTGAATATGTATGATTTTGCAATTGTTGGTGGGGGGATAGTCGGTTTATCCACAGGAATGGCACTTTACGTGCGATACCCGAATGCGAAAATTGTTGTGATTGAAAAAGAAAAAGCAGTAGCTGAGCACCAAACAGGCCATAACAGCGGTGTCATTCACTCAGGTATTTACTATAAACCCGGAAGCTTTAAAGCAAGATTCGCTAGGCAAGGAAGTCAGTCGATGACAGAATTTTGTCAGATTCATGGGATTGAACATGATATTTGTGGGAAAGTTATTGTCGCCACGAAGCAGGAAGAATTGCCGCTTCTTGATAATTTATATAATCGCGGACTTCAAAACGAACTGAATATTGAAAAGATTGGTGCGGATGAATTAAAAGAAATAGAACCACATGTACGCGGACTTGGAGCGATTAGGGTTCCGCAAGCCGGCATTGTGAATTATCGACAGGTTAGCGAAAAGTTTGCAGAGATTATCCAAGCACATGGCGGTGAAATTCAGGTTAATACTAAGGTAGAAAAAATGCAAGAAGATGTTGATGCTGTCCAGATTGAAACGAACCGTGGCACATTGAAAGCTCGTATTGTGATTAATTGTGCAGGGCTTCATAGTGATCGTGTTGCGACAGCGTCAGGGTATAAAACAGATATGAAAATTGTCCCTTTTCGCGGAGAATACTATAAATTAAAGCCGGAAAAACGTTATCTAGTAAAAAATCTAATTTATCCAGTACCTAATCCAAACTTCCCGTTCCTTGGTGTTCATTTTACACGAATGATTGGAGGCGAAGTCGATGCGGGTCCTAATGCAGTGCTTGGGTTTAAACGGGAAGGGTATAAGAAAACCGATTTTAGTCCGCGTGATTTAGCTGAAACCCTTTCATATGGCGGATTCTGGAGGCTTGCAAGAAAATTTATGAAAGAAGGACTTGAGGAATATATTAGATCCTTTAGTAAATCCCAGTTTACCAAGAGTCTTCAGGAATTGATTCCAGAGGTTAAGGAAGAGGATTTAATTCCGGCTCCTTCCGGCGTACGGGCACAGGCACTAAAAAGTAATGGTACCATGGTTGATGATTTCCATATTATTATAGGCAAACGAACTTTGCATGTATGCAATGCCCCCTCACCGGCTGCAACCGCTTCAATTGAAATTGGTAAAGAAGTTGTCAGAAGAATACCTAATCAAACGCACTTAATAGAAAATGTTTCAAATATAATATAAAAAACAATTGAAAGAAATCAGGTTCAATAAGGATGATGTTTATAGCAAACCAAGCCCCTTGACGTTATAACAGGATTCAAAAATATATATTTACCCTTAGAATCGTAGCAGAATTGATTTTAATAGAATAATTATTTCATAACGAGGAAACGCAATTCTTTCTTACATTTAAAATGATAAGAATGGATAGCGTTTTTTTATAATTCATAGTGTTATAAATTTATACTTGGTCTTTAAGGGGATATCAGGGGAGATTATGGTGTATTTAATTTATCGTCTAATTGTTTGAAAACTCCATTCAACGTCAATAATGACAAATAGTTGAAATCCGGGGGTGCATTTAGTGAAAGAAGAATTAAAGATTTTTTATCAAATTTTTACGACAACCAAAGATGCGATTGAAAAATTTATGAATATGTTGGATCCGGTCATTCAGAACGCTACAGATGACCATGAACGACTTTACTACCATCATATTTTTGAAGAAGAGGAGCAGCGGCTTTCCCGATTAGTAGAGCTGATTCCGCTGATCAGTAAATTTGAAAAGGAAAAGGATGAGAAAGATTTTGCGCCGACGAATAATGAATTTAATCGGCTCTTGCAAGAGTTGAACCTCGAAAAATTCGGGTTACATAATTTTGTAGAACATCTCGATTTAGCCCTATTTCGCTTTACCGATGAGGAACGCAGCACGATGCTTAACCAATTACGGGAAGTATCCTACCGGGATTATCAGCAAGTAAAGGCGATGTTACTGGAGATTAATAAACGTTTCGATAATGACTACATAGACCCGCATGCCCATCATGATCACGATCATGACCACTTAGACCGGTCTGGTACAACATCGGCTGCTATCCCAGTCGTATCTTCAGCTAAATATAAAAAGGGGTTTACTGTTGGGAGCTTAATTTAGGCCGTACTTACATAAGTAAATAGACTCAAATTCATACGATTTATGATGTATGGCGGAATAAGTTGAGAACTTGGCGGAATTCCTTCCTGGTTAGGCGGAATCCCCGTTCTAATCAGCGGAATAAACTCCGAAATCAGCGGAATCCCGCTAGGTTCCAAGTGTCAAAGCTTCGAATGGCGGAATCCTTTTAAAGTTTGGCGGGATTCCTTCCTGGTTAGGCGGAATCCTCGCACAAATCGGCGGAATTAACTCCGAAATCGGCGGAATCCCGCTAGGTTCCAAGTGTCAAAGCTGCGAATGGCGGAATCCTTTTGAAGTTTGGCGGGATTCCTTCCTGGTTAGGCGGAATCCCCGCTCAAATCGGCGGAAAATCCCAGACTCAGCGGAATCCACACCTATAGAATCAACCTAAAAATAAATACGAAATGAAGAGAGGATCGAAACATGAACAAATCGCAATTATTTCCGGATTCACCGATAACAGACCAAGAATTCGCCCAATTAGACAAAACAGTCATCGAAACAGCACGCAGTCAGTTGATAGGCCGGCGTTTTATCGAACTATATGGCCCGCTCGGACGAGGTATGCAAAGCATCTCAAATGACATCTTTATTGAAAACCAAGAAGCGAAAATGGACTTCCAAGGTTCCTTTGATACCACATTCGAAACAAGTAAACGGGTAAACCATACCATCCCTTTACTCTACAAGGATTTCATCCTATATTGGCGCGATATAGAACAAACCAAGGTACTCGATATTCCAATTGATTTTTCACCAGCTGCAAATGCTGCCCGAGACGTCGCTAATCTGGAAGACCAGATGATTTTTCACGGAGCAAAAGAATTTGATATCCCTGGAATAATGAATGTCCAAGGACGGCTGACGCACTTGATTGGGGAATGGTATGAATCAGGAACCGCATTTCAGGATATTGTCGATGCAAGGAATAAACTGCTCGAAATGAACCATCATGGACCGTTTGCACTTGTCCTAGCACCAGAGCTTTATTCGCTAATACATCGTGTCCATAAAGATACCAATGTCTTAGAAATTGAACATATTCGTGAGCTTGTGACCGATGGGGTGTTCCAATCACCAGTTTTAAAAGGGAAAACAGGAGTGATCCTTAATACCGGGCGAAATAACTTGGATCTTGCCGTATCAGAGGATTTTGATACAGCCTACATGGGCCAGGAAGGGATGAATCACCCTTTCCGTGTATATGAAACCGTAGTGTTAAGAATCAAGCGTCCTGGGGCAATATGCACACTAGAGGCAATAGGAGATTAACGTGTGAACAAACGAGTTTTTACGGTTGGCTCACTCATTCCGGGTTCATTGGCTCCTGTTCTGCACCCACCCGCAAGTACTCTTTTTGAAAAGGAAGAACCTAAACAACAATCCGATGCGTTTAGGAAAGAACCTCACTCTGAAAAAATAATCGTACTCCAAGGTGAGAAGAAATTCGAAATAACACCTGCCAAAGGAAAATTGCTTGATGTCGCTCTAAACCAAGAGAAGCCCATCAAATACAAATGCCAAAAAGGAACCTGCGGACAATGTACCGTACAGGTCCTGCAAGGTCCAGGATTATCGAAGCCAAATAAACAAGAGCAAATCAAGCTAGGGAACGAATTAAACAATGGCTATCGATTGGCTTGCCAAGCGGACATCCTATAAATAGTAAAACGCGGTCCAGCACAAGGCGGACCGCGTTTTTATTAAGCAAATAATTGAACTAATTTATCTTCAACAGGGAATGGAAGCGAAACATTATGGTTTTTCAATTCTTTTACACTGATATCACGCACAAGTTTCAGCGCTTCTTTTTTAAAGGAGCTTGTTACAAAACCGGCATTCACTTCACATAACTTTTGTAAATATTTCAATGTATCGTGCAGCAGATATTGCTTAATATAAGTATTATTGAGCTGACAAATTAATTTGTGCTGTAAGCCTTTAATAACAGCAATCTGATCGACATGTACGATGACATTTGCACCATCTTGGTCGATGAAACCCACAGAAACATAATGACCTTTTGAGATATCAACATTAGTAAACACAGGGTTTAGATAGGTTTCACCTGATGATAACCGAATCGAATCAGCCTCAGCCGCACCGCCGATTTTACGTTGATTTGAAATAACCGTGTGAATATCCTTCAACCCATATAGCATGTTAAACATGTTGTATCCCCCTCCAATTAATCTCTATAAGGTTATATTAAAGATAATGAGAATCATTGTCAATGGGTGTCAGGCACCAAATTGTGGAGGTTGTTTGTACATAATTAATATTACAGAGTAAGAATGGTGCATTTTGTAAGTTTTTCAGGTGAGTATTGAGCAATTCTTTAATTTAAAGACTGAAAATTTCTCCTTGTTTTAAACCAAACTGGTTAACAGTTCCGGCTGGAAGTTCAACTACTGAGTAGGCATTCTGAACAGGCTTTACAAAGCGCCATGGCTTAAGCTCTTCAACCAATTTAACGATTTGGCCCTCTTTATTAAGAAAAACAGCATCGATTTCAAAGTGCATAAAGCACATATGAATCGAATTACACGGAATAATCCACAAACCCTCGTCAACCAATTGGTCCTTCCGAAACATAAGTCCTTTCAATCTCTTAATAAATGAATCAGCAAGGTTAATAGAATAAGGAATCGTTTTAATTGATTTTTCCATTATTGTTATCTCCTATCATGTTTTTGTTCGATATATTGAATATACTCCAAGATTGAATTGTTCTCAATAATGAAAAATGTTGAATGTTGTCGTTTATTATTTAGAACGAAATTTTCCAAAACTATTTACTTTTCAGGACAATAGCACTATTATTTACTCAAGGGTTGTTCATTATATAGAACAAAATATTTTAAGTTCGTTAAAAAGAAACGAGTCTCAAAAAGATGATTGTTCGATAAAGTGAACTAGCTGATAAAAAAACATTTCTAGGAGGAATAATGCATGTTGAAAAAAATCAAGAATCTAGTAGTACAAGAAGAAGGACAAGGGTTATCGGAATATGGATTAGTGTTAGCTGGAGTAGTAGTAGTAGTTGGAGTAGCAGTTGGTCTGCTAAAAACTGAAATTACATCATTATTCACTAACCTGTTACCGTAAAAATTCAAAAAGCTTTCTTTAGTAGTTTTATATCTAATAGCCCTACTTCATAGTAGGGCTCATATTTTAATAGGGCAGGTTGATTTGGAGTATGATTATTTACTTGATTCTTGGTATTGCTTTAGTCATTTCACTCATCACTGATCTCAAAGAAAGAAAAATATTAAACCTTGTAACTTTACCGACCATCTTTTTTGGCCTTATATACTTTTCAATAACACAAGGTTTGGATGGGTTCCTATTTAGTTTTGTCGGTCTCCTAGTTGGACTTGGAGTTCTAATCATCCCCTTTTTATTAGGAGGAATGGGAGCAGGTGACGTGAAATTGATGGGGGCAATCGGAGCATTGATGGGAGCAAGCTTTGTATTCTATTCCTTCATCTATACAGCGTTGTTTGGTGGCGCGATTGCCCTGCTGCTGATTATTAAGAAAAAGGGTTTTCAGAACTCTTTAAGATCACTCTTCTTCCATGCTATTTTTTTTAGAAGTAATCTGGGATCCATGAGTATTACAAAAGACAAAGAAGGTAGTATTTCGTTCCCTTATGGTGTGCCAATAGCACTGGGAACACTATGCTCACTTTTATGGGGTGGATTCAAATGAAATCGCAAAAAGGACAATCGCTTGTTGAGCTAGCACTGGTCCTACCAGTACTAATTTTGCTCTTGTTTGGAATTATTGATTTTTCGAGAATATTTCACGCCTATCTGACAATTGATCATGCGGGTAGAGAAGCTGCACGTTCAGCAAGTATTGGAAGTGATGATGCAACTGTAAAAAATACAGCTGCTAGTGATGCGACTAGTATTGGTTTAACAACGGAAAAAGTAAGTATTTCAGGAACTAGGACATCGGGGACAGATGTTACGATTACCATCACGTATCCAATTACTTTTCTTACTCCGATAATTGGACAAATCATAGGAACATTAACCTTAACAGACACCACAACCATGAGGGTGGAATGATGAAGAAACTATTAAGAATTTTAAATTTGCGAGATGAAAGCGGCGCGACAGTAGTAATAGTTGCCATTTCAATGGTAGTTCTTCTGGGCTTCGCAGCTTTAGCTATAGATGGTGGAAGGATTTATTTAGAAAAAAGCAAGCTGCAGAAAGCTTTGGATGCGGCCGTTCTTGCAGGAGCTCAAGGGTTAAATCAAGGTGAAACTGAGGCGATCGCAAATGCTAAAGATGTGGCAAGTGATAATGGATTCCCGCTAACTGAACGTGATTTAACGATAATAGGCAATTCGATAAGGGCAACAAAACAAACGAATGTTTCGCTCACATTCGCCAGAGTACTAGGTATCACTGATTCTCGCGTTAGCTCTACGGCTAAAGCGGTTGTAGGACATTTAAAAACGGCTAAAGGGATTACTCCTATTGCTGTGGAAGAAAGTCAAATTCCTAATGGAAAAGAGCTAACATGCTCTAGTCCAGGAAAAACACATGGGAACTGTGGTTTCTTAGCTTTAGATGGAACAGGGGCTTCAAATTTGGCTGACGCTCTTAGAAACGGAAATATTTATTCGGTTGGGAATCAGGTGAAAACCGAGCCTGGTGAAATGTGGGGACCAGTGAGCAGTGCTATTAATGATTTGATAAGCAGTGATTCTAATAAACCACATTGCCAGTCCGCAACAACTGCTGATAATCGATGTAAAAGGGTTATTAATATTGTCGTCATTGATACATGGGATGGAGTGAATGGAAGAGATAAAGTAAATGTTACTGGTTTTGCTACTTATTGGGTTCAGGGGTTTAATAATAAAACACTTATGGGAGAATTTATTGAAAGATTTCAGCCTGGAGAGATTAGTGATGGTGGTATAGGGACATTATATAGTGTCAAATTGGTAGAGTGAAATTTCTTCAGGCATGAGATTTAGGGGGACAATATGAATACTAAAAAGATTTGGATTATTTCATTTATATTGGGTTTGACAGTTGCTGGTTTTGCCTATCTAACACTTTTCACAAAAGAAAATGTTTCTTCGGCTTCCGAAGGGCAAGTCAATCAAGTTAGTGAAGATAAAAAGGATAACAAGTCTGAAAAGCAAGTGACTGATAAAGATAAAAAGATTGTGAGGGATTTTAAAAACCCGCTAGATGAAATAAGCAAAGGTAAACGTGCGATCTCATTAAAAGTGAACTTAGAAGAGGGTGTATCGGGGTATATTACCCAAAATTCACTAGTGGATGTAATTACCTATGAAACTACCAAAGATGCTGCAGGTAAAGAATCTAATTCAGCCGTGTTGATCCTTGAAAAAATGAAGGTTCTATCTTCAGGTAAATCTACTGACAATAAGGAAGAAGCTCAGCATTATGAGACCGTTACCTTTGAAGTCACGCCAGAAGAAGGGGTCATGCTAAGCTTAGCAGCAAAGGCTAAGGGTGGCTTCTATTTAATGCTTAGAAATCCTGAGGACACAGGAAGTAGCAAAGCAGGGTTAAAGCAAACAAGTAATGTGATTAAAGAGGAGGGTACTAATTCGAAATGAACATTAACTGGATTTATTTTTCTGACACAAATACTTCTCCAGGCGAAGTAAAAACATTTTTAGAAAAGCAGCAATTTCATTTGTCAGTTACCAATCAGATTGATAAATTACATACACTTTTACTTGAGAATAACCAGTCAGTATTATTTATTAAAGCTCATACACATTTTAATGTTTATGATCTTTGTCAGGAAATTTCCGTTCTTTATCCGCATGTTTATATTATCTTAATTGTCTCTGATGACTTGGAAAATCTGAAAAAAGCAATGTTAATGGGGGCATCCGATACTCTGCGTTCTTCCTTTAATCATGAAGAACTGGGTGAAGCCATCGACCATGCGAAGAAATATATGCAGCATCGGGCTAAAAAGGATAATACATTCGGGAATTTATTAAAAGAAAAAAGTAGAGTTATAGCTGTATCCAATCCAAAGGGTGGAGTCGGCAGGACCATCTTGACAGTTAATATCGCAATTGCATTCGCCAGAATGGGAAAAAAAGTGGCTGTTATAGACGGGAACCTGCAATTTGGTGAGGTGGCAATGTACTTTAATGTGAAACCAAAACGAACAGTTTATGAATGGGTTAAGGAAGGATATGGTCAATCGAACACTTCCATCAATCAATATATGACTTCGGTTGAAGGTGATGTTTCGATTCTTGCTGCACCGACGCGACCTGAGTTCTTTGAAGGAATTACCGAAGAACACATGAAGAGTGCTATTGAGTCAGCAAAAAGACTATTCGACGTGGTCCTAATTGACATGCCTGTTTATTTATCTGAAATCCACTTGCGCTGTCTTGATCTGTCAGATGAAATATTACTAGTAACAGTTAATGATATAACTGGTTTAAGGTTAAGTAAACTTTATCTTGAAACATTAGAGTCTATTAAGCAACAAGATAAAGTCAAACTTATATTGAATCGCTATATAAAAGGACAAGGTCTTGAACTAAAGAAAATTGAAGAAATCTTAGGGAAGAATATCTATTTCACCTTGCCAGAACAGACACTTGTGGCGTCCTCTTCCATAAAATCAGGACAGCCATTTATACTATCGAATTCCCGGAGCAAACTTGGGAAATCAGTATGGGAATTATCAGAAAAACTATTTGTACAGCTAAGTGGAGAAACACAGAAAATTAAGAAAGAGAAACGATGGTTTCTAGTAGGAAAGTGAGGGGAAGCTGCTAATGTCTCTTTTTGAACGGTTTAAAGAAGGAACGAGTACAAGTAAAAATACTAATCTATTAGCAAAAGACTTCCAAGAGTTACCTGTACAAAATAGATCAGAAGATTTTTGGAATCTCGAATCTGGACTTCACAATTACCTTTTAGAAGAATTAAAAAAATATCCTGGCCAGAATAAAAATGAGGAAAAACAGAAAATTGAAGAATTAGGACAAGCTTTTTTCGACAAAGAAGGCGGAAGACTAACTTTTGAAGAAAAGCAAGAAATCTTGAACTATGTTAAAGATGAGTTGTTGGCATATGGGCCGATTACACCATTATTAGTGAACCCATTAATTAGTGAGGTCATGGTTAATAGCTATAATCAAATTTATTACGAGAAAAACGGCAAGATTTTAAGGAGTGACATTAATTTCGTTGATAATCAGCACGTCATGCGTGTTATCGAACGAATTGTTTCACCAATTGGTCGTCGTGTAGATGAAAGCTCGCCGATGGTCGATGCCCGTTTACCAGATGGATCGCGTGTCAATGCAATCATTCCTCCGCTTGCATTAAAAGGGCCGAGTTTAACCATTCGGAAATTCTCCGATATCCCTTTTACCATCAAAGACTTAATTGCATTTGGGACCTTAACTGAAGATATAGCGGATTTCCTAGATATTTGTGTTAAATCCAAGCTCAATATTTTTATTAGCGGTGGTACAGGCTCAGGGAAAACTTCAACCTTGAACGTAATGTCTTCATTTATTCCAAACACAGAACGAATTGTAACCATTGAAGATGCTGCCGAACTTAAGCTTAATCAGGAACATGTTGTGGCTTTAGAATCCCGTCCACCAAACATTGAAGGAAAAGGTCAAATATCAATTCGAGAACTCGTGCGAAATACTCTCCGTATGCGCCCTGATCGAATTGTCGTTGGTGAGGTTCGCGGCGCTGAAGCCTTAGATATGCTTCAAGCCATGAATACTGGCCATGACGGCAGTTTAAGTACAGGGCATGCAAATTCCCCTCGGGATATTCTTTCACGCTTGGAAACAATGGTGTTAATGGCAGGCTATGAACTTCCGGTTAAAGCAATCCGTGAGCAGATTGCGGGTGCGATAGATATCATTGTTCAACAAACAAGGATGAAGGATGGAACGAGAAAAATAACACATGTGACGGAAGTGTTAGGGATGGAAGGGGATACTATCGTTCTTCAGGATATTTATTTATTTAATGAAACAGGCATTACAGATGATGGTCGAATTGAAGGAAGATTTATTTCTACAGGTATTCGGCCAAAATTCACTGAGAAGCTTGAATTAAATGGATACTCTTTGCCTGCTTCATGGTTTGCTGGGGAGTGGTAGAAATGAAAATGGCAATAGAATTAGTAATCATATATCTTACTTCTAGTATCTTAATATTTTTTTTCTTATGGAAATATTCCACTAAAAAAAGAATGACTAAAAGGATAAATGAGTTTTTACCATCTCCTCAATTGGTAGAAGCAATGAATAAAAAAGAAAAAAGACAAGCTTTTTTTAAGCGAGTTTTACTTTCATTCGCGTTGATTTTTAAAAATGTTCAATTTAGTGAGAAAACAGAGAAAATCTTAATCGAAAGCGGGAGTAAATTAAAACCTGAAGAGTTTTTTGTCCTAAGAATTTTAGCGGCCGCTGGTATTGGAGCGATTTCAGCCCTCCTAGGACTAGCAGTGTATCTTTGTGTATGTGCAGTAACCATTGGTTTCCTCATTCCAAAGTCTATATTGAAACGGAAAAGGAACAAACGGCTAAAGCTTTCATCACATCAGTTAGTTGATATTTTGAGTATGATGGCGAATTCAATGAGGGCAGGTTTTAGTTTTATGCAGGCAATGCAGCTTGTTGGAAAAGAAGTACCTGACCCATTAGGACCTGAATTTGACCGCGTTGTCCGTCAGGCGGGGTTAGGGATTCCTCTAGAAACGGTATTTGAAGAATTAGTGGAACGAGTGCCAAACAAAGAACTTGAAGTAGTTGTTAGGGCAATCCTTGCACAGCGGAAAAGTGGAGGAAATCTGGCAGGGCTGCTTGAAACTATGGAAGAAACAATCAGGGGCAGAGTTCGAATACTTGAAGAGTTAAACACTTTAACCGCACAGGGGAAAATGTCTTCCTGGATTATTACTCTGCTGCCGGTCGGATTGGGTTTATATTTATCATTAGTGAATAGGGAATATTTTGCGCCAATGCTTGAGCATCCGTTGGGATGGATGATGTTGTTTGTTTGTGTTGTTTCCATCTTTATTGGTTGGTTGTTTATCCAGAAGATTATCCGAATAGAGGTGTAAAAGATTGCTGGATGTCGTTTTCATTTTATTAATAGTCGCGTTCGTGACCTTATTGCTTGCAGGCATATTGTTAACCATATTTAAAAAAGAAATCGCCTTTAACGAACGATTAGGGAAGTATTTTGATGAACCTGTAAAAAGACAAAAAGTGAATTCCTACCGAAAACATAGGGAAAGCAAATCAAAAAAGGCATTTCAACTTTACTGGAATAAAGGGACCGAATTTTTAAATGGAAAAGTCTCAAATACAAAGCGAAAAAAATTAGAAATGGAACTTAAGGATGCGGGTTACCCTTTTAAATCGGCACTCGATTTTAGGTTGTTTCAAATGCTACTTACTGCTGGTATGAGCATTCCTATTATCCTGTTTATGATGCCCGCTATAGAAGATAAAAGGTCTATCTGGTTATTGGCGATTGCACTGGCTTTTTTAGGCCTCCGCCTGCCTGTATTTTATCTTGGAAAGAAAAAAACAACTAGAATTAAGGAAATTAATAAATCAATGCCTGATTTTTTTGATACCGTAAATCTTTTGTTAGAAGCGGGAATGGGACTGGATTTGGCGATTTCGGAGGTAGCAAAAAAACTAAAGGGACCACTTTCTGCAGAATTTCTTCAAACATTAGAGGATATGAAACTAGGAAAATCCAGAAGAGACGCGTTTTATGAACTTCGTAATCGCGTGCCATCTGATTCTTTTCAAAGTATCATTACATCGTTAATCCAAGCGGATCAGCTCGGGATTGGGATGGCAAAGGTATTAGGGAATTTGACAATACGGATTCGGGAACAGCAGCGTGAGACTGCCCGTGAGCAGGCGATGAAGGCGCCAGTGAAAATGCTGTTTCCAATGGTGTTTTTCATCTTCCCTTCGGTATTTATTGTGATACTTGGTCCATTAGTCATACAGTTGGTGACAAAGGGGTTTGGTGGTTGATCAGTGATCGTTTGCATCAAAAGGAGCATTCAAAAAAGCCACTCAGATGGCTTTTTTTATTGGGCAAAAATCTCTGTTTTTAACATATTTTATGCAGATTTATTCTTTAAATAATATTCTAATATTTTCATAGTTTGGTAACACTTTGGTCAAAATTTCGTCTATAATGGAGAAAGAAAAATAATAAACATCAAAGAGGGATTGATCGATGGGGAATCTTAAAAGCGGTTGGTCGAAGGGGACGTTAATTGCTGTCATTGCCGTTGTTTTTTTGTTTACAGGGATATTTGTTAGTAATTATTTTCAAGCAAAAGCTGCAGGTGATGAATCTAAAAATCATCAAAAAAATAAAGTTACTAAGCTACCTGTGAAGAAAAATGTGTCAGCGGAGATGATTGTACGGAACACAAACGATTTAAAATTGGAAAAAGAATTAATAAGAAAGCAACAAGACAAAGCCGTGATATGGAGTAATCAGCTAGAACGAGAGACTAGTAAGGTGCCAAACAGTCATACTACAAATAAAGCTGTGGCACACCCCACCACAAAAGATAAAACTACTTCTCAACCACCGACAAAGGAATCCATTGCAACTCCGTCTAAACCAAAAAATACACAACCAAGAAATAGTGGTAAGAAAATTGTCTATTTAACATTTGATGATGGTCCAGCAGCTTTTTCCGATAAGATAATTGCGCTTCTTGAAAAGTATCAATTTAAAGCAACATTCTTTATGATTGATGGGAATATAAAAAGATATCCTGAAGCGGTTAAATTAATGACCAAGACAGGTGAAACGGTTGGACTACATAGTGTATCTCACAGTCAAAAGAAATTTTATAAATCTAAAGAATCAGTGCTTAGTGAATTAACCCAAAACCGTAACACCTTAAAGAATGTGTCAGGTGTCAATTCTTTTATTATGCGAACCCCCTATGGCAGCGTACCAAACATGACAGACGAGTATAAAAAAGCCGTCAAGGAAAATGGGTATTTGATGTGGGACTGGAATATTGATAGTAAGGATTGGTACTATAAGGATAGACGCTATGTCAACAGCGTTATCAACCAAATAAACCAGAAGAAAGACCATAATGGACCGCTAGTTATCCTTTTACATGAGCAAAAGGAAACTCTTGCTCATTTGCCATTACTTCTAGACTATTTAAAGAAACAAGGCTTTGAATGTAAACCAATTGAAAATACTACTACTCCAATCCAATTTTGAGATAAGACAAATATCTGCAGATTTGGTAAACTAACCATATATTAAAAATTCTTTCATGTGATTTATAGTGAATATAATGGGGATCGATAATGGCCTATGATGAATAAACTATTGCAGAGTACCGGTTTCAAGAGAATATCAATTTTTGTCTTAATTGCCATTGCTATTTATGCAATGAAGTCAATGATTAATCTAATCTTACTAACGTTCATACTTACTTTTTTAATGGATCGGTTAGTCCAATTCATTGAAAGGAAAATTCCGCTTAACCGAAAGTTAATTGTTGTAATATCGTATGCGAGTATTGTCGGTTTGCTTTCTTATGGATTGGTCATGTATCTTCCAATGATTGCAGGTGAAATTACCGCATTAATCAAGCAATTAACCGCCTTTTATACAACTAAGCATGATAATATTGTGCTGAATTATATAATGAGTCGAATGGAAGAAATAAAAATCTCAAGCTATTTAGAGCAAGGCTTTACCTTTGTATTTAAATATTTTACTGATATTAGTAAAATTGGTTTGCAAATTTTATTGGCTCTGTTAATGAGTTTGTTCTTCCTGTTGGAAAAGCCGCGATTGATTGCCTTTACAAAGAAATTTAGAACCAGTAAAGTTTCACCCATTTACAGTGAAATTGAATTTTTTGGACGAAAGTTTGTTGGAACGTTTGGTAAAGTGATTGAAGCCCAACTAATCATTGCTGTTGTGAACTGTATTTTGACAACCATCTCCTTATGGATCCTGGATTTCCCACAGCTTGGCGGGTTATCTATCTTAATTTTTATTTTGGGTCTTATTCCTGTTGCAGGTGTGATTATTTCTTTAATTCCGCTTGCAATTATCGCTTATAGTATTGGCGGTTTGATCAAAGTCCTTTATGTCGGCATTGCCATTATGATTATTCATGGTATTGAGGCGTATATTCTCAATCCAAATTTAATGAGTTCAAAAACAAACCTTCCTGTTTTCTATACATTCCTTGTCTTGATATTCTCCGAGCACTTTTTTGGTGTTTGGGGATTGATTGTCGGAATTCCTGTCTTTGTTTTCCTTTTGGATGTACTAGAAGTGACAGAGAATAAGAAGGCATAAAAAAAGCCCATTTGTGGGGCTTTTTTGTTTATACTAAGGGTATAAACCATTAAGGAGGATGTAAGTTTGAGCGAATGCAAGCTAGACCATACCCATGAAGATGTAAAAAGTAAATACGTATCTCTTGCTGCTTTTTTACCTGAAGATATGAAGCCATTATTTAATCAATTCTTTGAAAAAGAGCATACACAGGACCTTTTAAACGAGGTGTTCCATTTGCTGAAAAAATACGATTTAGCTCCAGAAGATGAACAAGCTCACAGGAACAACCGCTTATATTTGGTGCTGAAGAACGTATAAGTAAGGAGGGCCCCTATGAAAAATTGGGGCCCGATTTTACATAAACAAAATTTATAATGAAATCGCTGGTTTTTGAAAATATTAAGAAAAGCAAAGTTTAACAAAGAAAAGAGGATATGATGGGCGAACTACTGCAATTATTAAAACGTGGCAATAAATCCGCCATGCTGGCGGCAATAATTAATACAATTATTTCAATTATAAAAGGTGTCGCTTTTATGTTTACAGGCAATGTGGCGATGTTCGCTGAAACGATGCACAGCCTCGGTGATGCTGCGAACCAGTTTTTTGTGTTTATCGGCTCCGCCTTAAGTAAGAAGGCACCGACTGAAAAATATCCAAATGGGTTCGGGCGCTTAGTAAATCTTGTTCTTTTGGGTGCTGTGTTAATTGTCGGAATTATGGCATTTGAAACCATAAAAGAAGGCTACCACCATGTAATTCATCCAACCGAGTCAGGTGGATTTGCTATTAATATTATTGTTTTAGCCGTTGCAACACTGCTAGAAATGTTTGTGTTATTTAAAGCAATGAAAGAAATTTTACATGAGATTGAGCTTGAAGCAAGTGGGCTTCAAATTTTCACTAAAAGTTTTGCCAATTTGGGAAGAGCTAAACCTGCGACAAAGCTCGTTTTCATGGAAGACCTCGTTGCAACCTTGGGTGGTTTGTTGGCGATTATTGCTGTTGTCATTTCTCACTTCACTGCATTCCATCAAATAGAGGGATTGGCCTCGATGCTTATTGGTGGGATGATGTTCTTTGTGGTTGGAAGGGTCTTTTTAGATAATGCTGCAGGAGTCCTTGGTCAAGCCGATGAAGAGATGGAAAATAAAATCGGTATCCTTGTTATGGAGGATCCTGATGTCAAGGATATTCAAGGGATAACTGTCATTAAAGAGGGCGAAGACCTGCATGTGGAGTTAGAAATCGAAGTCGATCCAAAATTAACGGTAGCCGCGGCCGATGATATTAAGGACCGTCTTCATGAAAAAATTATGGCAGAAAAAGGGGTTGTTGATGTCACGATTGAGTTTGATGAGGAAGACGGAGTAATGAGTTGGAAGGCACGCAGTGAATCAGCTACAGATTAGAGAATGCCCTTGTCAAATTGGAGACCTTCAGTCTTGAACAAACGAATAAAGCGCTTATCAAGTGGAATTCTATTCTTAAAGCGCTATTTAGGAGGTCAGATAAGGTGGAACACAATATACGGTTGACCAGTGCGGAAATCGGGGGATTATGGGCTACGTATATTCAGGAGAATATGTCTGTTTGTTTACTGACATATTTTCTTCATCACAATCAAGATGAAGAGATTAAAAAAATTCTACAACAGGCATATGAAATTTCTAATGGTCATGTTCAAAAAATCATGGCCATCCTTAATGATGAAGGCATCCCAATCCCTGATGGATTTTCAGAGAAGGATATTAATTTATCTGTCCCGCCATTATTTTATGATATGTTTGGCCTCAGTTTCGTTTATTCAATGAGCCGCATGGGTATGATTAACACGGGATTTATAACGGTAAATATTGCAAGAAAAGATGTGATGGATTTTTTTGTTTCGATGGTCCAGCAAACTTCGATGTTATATCAGCAATCCACTAACCTTATGCTTTCGAAGGGAATCTATGACCGTCCGCCGATGATACCCTATCCCACTGAAGTGGAATATATTGAAAAACTGTCTTATTTAAGTGGATTCGGGAAAAAAAGGCCGTTAAACGTGGCTGAAATTACTGAAATTTTTTTTAATACGGAGCGGAATTATTTTTCAATCCTTCTATGTATGGGGTTACTTCAAGTGGTAACAGACAAGGAGATTCATAATTATATTGAGGAAGGTAAGAAAATATCTGAAAAGCAAATCAGAACCTTCAATGATATCCTTATGAGAGAGGAACTATTTGGGAACGTGTCAACAAGTGTAGAAGTGACGGATTCAACGGTTTCTCCTTTTTCCGATAGGCTTGTGGTTACGCTTTTCCATTCATTGAACGCAATTGATATCACGCTTATCGGCCATGCGTTATCATTATCAATGAGAACAGACCTTGCTGCCTATTATCAAAAGTACATTTTGGATATTATGGTTTATTCCACAAAAGGGTTTGATCTAATGGTCGATCGTGGCTGGGCCCAACTGCCACCTCAGGCACCAAGTCGAAGGGATCTACAGAAATTATAAGGTTCGCGAATTTCGCGAACCTTTTCTGTGCTTTTTTTCTATTGTCTAGCTCCAGCGCTTCCGCTGTTCTTATTCCCAAGGCTTATGTATAGTCAGTACACTTGCCAGCTCTTTACTGCTTTTTCTGTGTTCTTTCCGCTTTTCGGCTCTTTCTTTTCCTGTTTCAAATAGTTTTTTCTCTTCTTCGGTTTCAGGGATGATTCCTGGAACCTTTGTCGGTTTTCCATTGTCATCCAATGCAACAAACGTTAAAAAGGCAGTCACGGCAATTTTTCTATCCCCGGACATCAGGTTCTCCGCAATTACTTTGACGAAAATCTCCATGGAAGAAGACCCTGTTGACGAGACAAACGTTTCGATACAAACTGAATCCTTCGGTGTAATTGGACTAAGGAAGTCGACCGAATCAATTGAAGCAGTGACACATTCCGCTCTGGAATGCCTAACTGCCGAAATAGAAGCAATCATATCAATATCACTGATTAACTTTCCGCCGAACAAGGTATTATGGTTATTTACATCATTAGGAAAAATCCGACTCGTTCTCACGACTCGAGATTCATTACACGTTTTTGCTTCCATCCAATCCCTCCAAGAACTGTTTATTATAATTTACCCAAATCACTAACTTTCTTGTAGTTTTTAGTGAAATAGAGATATTTGTGGTACATTATTTAATATATCAATTGTGAGTCAGGAGGAACACTAAATGAGTTTGCAAGCACAGATTATGAAGGAGTTAAACATAAGTCCGACCATTCAACCGCAAGGAGAAATTCGGAAACGGATTGATTTTTTGAAAAATTACATAATCAAAACAAAGGCAAAGGGCTATGTTTTAGGGATTAGCGGCGGTCAAGACTCTACTCTTGCAGGCCGCCTCGCTCAACTGGCAGTTGAGGAGCTGCGCAACGAAGGACTGGATGCCTTGTTTATCGCTGTTCGTCTTCCTTACGGTGTCCAGCAAGATGAGGAAGATGCTAAGCGTTCATTAGCCTTTATCCGTGCAGATCGTGAGACAGTCTTTAATATCAAAGCAGCTGTTGATGATGTACAAAAAGAATATGATACAAGTTATCAAGGGGCACCTTTAAGTGATTATCAAAAAGGAAATGTAAAAGCCAGGATGCGGATGATTGCTCAATATGCAATCGGCGGCATGGAGGGACTGCTTGTGATTGGAACGGACCATGCAGCAGAAGCAGTAACGGGTTTCTATACGAAGTATGGCGATGGAGGGGCTGACATCCTTCCGCTCAGCGGCTTAACCAAGCGGCAGGGGAAAGCCTTGTTAAAAGAGCTCGGTGCGGATGAACGTTTATATTTAAAAATACCTACCGCAGACTTGCTGGACCAAAAGCCTGGACAGGCCGACGAAACAGAGTTAGGGATTACATATGATGAACTCGATGATTATCTGGAAGGAAAACCAGTTTCAAAAGAGGCCGCAGAGAAAATTGAACAGCGTTATCTTATGACAGAACATAAACGCCAACTACCAGCCACCATGTTTGACGAGTGGTGGAAATAAGAATAGCTACCTATCATAAGAAACATATCTGATAGGTTTTTATTTTATAAAAAAGGGTAAAATAATTTTAATTTCGTTCACATCTTTTCCTTTGACAGAAGCAAATGTGTGTAATATGATTAAATCCGATAAAAACAATCAGAATTAGGGGGTTTCACCAGTGAAAAAACTTACTATTATTTTTGCACTCTTATTAAGCTTTATGTTTGTGCTAGCAGCATGCGGCAAGGATAATGCCGATAAAGATAATAAAAAAACTGATAACAAAACTGCTGAAAAAGCAGATAATGATTTATTGAAAAAGGTAAAAGATGAGGGAACACTTTTAATTGGAACAGAAGGTACATATCCTCCATTCACTTTCCATGATACTAGTGGCAATCTAACTGGATTTGATGTGGATCTTGCGACTGAGGTGGCTAAACGTATCGGGGTTAAACCTGAATTTAAAGAAACCCAGTGGGATGCGATGTTTGCAGGATTAGATGCGAAGCGTTTTGATATCATTGCTAACGAAGTTGGGATTCGTCCAGACCGTCAGGAAAAGTATGATTTCTCAGATCCATACATTACTTCAGCAGGTGTCCTGATTGCCCATAAAGATAATGATAAGGTTAAAGCATTTGAAGATATTAAAGGATTAAATGCAGCTCAATCGATGACAAGTAACTACGCAGATATGGCAAAGAAATACGGAGCTAAGATTGTTGGAGTGGATGGTTTCCAGCAAGCAGTTGAGCTCCTTGCTCAAAAGCGTGTGGATGTGACCATTAACGATAAGCTTTCATTTTTAGACTATAAAAAGCAAAAGCCAGATGCGCCAATCAAGGTTGTTGCAACCGCAAATGATGCTTCTTCAAGCGGCTTTATGTTTAGAAAGAAAAGTGACACACTTGTTGACGAAGTGAATAAAGCGCTAAAAGATATCGTCGACGATGGCACTTACAAAAAAATCTCTGAGAAATGGTTTGGTGAAGATGTACTTAAATAGTATTTTTGCTGACCCAGAAAGAACGGCAAGGTTAATCGATATTGCAAAAACTTCCCTCCAGCCACTGCTGGAGGGTGCTGTTATGAATACCATTCCATTAACAATCATTTCGTTTATCATTGGGATTATCCTGGCGGTGTTAACGGCTCTTGCTCGAATTTCTCAGGTTAAATTCTTTCAAGGGATTGCCAGATTTTATGTTTCGGCGATTCGCGGAACACCATTGCTTGTTCAGTTATTCATTATTTTTTATGGACTTCCTAATATCGGAGTTACCTTAGATCCATTTATATCCGCGGTGATTGGTTTTTCTCTAAGTGTTGGGGCCTATGCTTCAGAAATCATTCGAGCAGCGATTATCTCCATTCCTAAGGGCCAGTGGGAAGCCGGTTATTCGATTGGAATGACCTATACCCAGGCGTTAAAAAGAATCATTCTTCCGCAGGCAGCAAGAGTATCCATACCGCCATTATCGAATTCATTTATTAGTCTTGTAAAAGACACTTCTCTTGCGTCAGTTGTCCTTGTAACAGAGATGTTTCGCCGGGCCCAAGAAATTGCTTCAACCACCTATGAATTTTTATTGGTATACGTAGAGGCAGCGCTTCTTTATTGGGTCATTTGCTTTTTCCTTTCGATCTTACAAGGATACTTGGAAAAGAGAATGGACCGGTACACGTCTTAATGAGGGAGTTTTACAATGATTTCAATTAAAGGTTTATATAAGCAATTTGGTCAATTAGAGGTGTTAAAAGGGATTGACCTCGTCGTTGAAAAAGGAAAGGTGGTCGTTGTCATCGGTCCATCGGGATCCGGTAAGACAACGATGCTCCGCTGTTTGAATGTATTGGAAACTCCGACAAAAGGTGTTATTTCCATCGAAGGTCAAAGTTTGGATTTTTCTAAAGCTGTACCTAAAAAACAAATTGCCTCGTTTCGGCGCCTAACCGGAATGGTTTTTCAAAGTTATAATCTCTTTCCTCACAAAACAGCTCTTCAGAATGTCATGGAAGGGCCAATCATTGTAAAAGGAGAGGGGAAAGAGGCTGCACGGAAAAAAGCACAAGCATTACTTGAAAAAGTGGGCCTTGGTGATAAAATTGATTACTTTCCCGCCCAGCTCTCCGGTGGTCAGCAGCAGCGTGTCGGCATTGCCCGGGCACTAGCAATGGAACCAGAGGTAATGCTCTTTGATGAGCCGACGTCCGCACTTGATCCTGAACTGGTTGGTGAAGTATTGAAGGTCATGAAGGACCTTGCTAGGGAGGGAATGACGATGATCGTTGTTACCCATGAAATGCGCTTTGCCCGCGAAGCGGCCGATGAAGTCATTTTTATGGACCAAGGTGTGATTGTCGAGAGGAACAAGCCAGAAGAAATTTTCACCAATCCAAAAGAAGAACGAACGAGGAAGTTCTTGAATATGATTCAATAAGGTGTTGTAGCCATGTGCTATGGCACTTTTTTATTTTTAAGTGAAAATGTTCATAGATTCTTCTTAATAGCACGGCAGGATTTCGACAAGCATTATCGTATATTAGAATAAAACAGGTAAATTTTAAGAAAAAAGTGAAACTTTTCCATAATTTAACCGTATTTAAGGTAGATACATAGAAAGGATGATGCTTATGGATGAGGAGTGGTGGTTACGTAGCAAAAAATGAAAAAATGCTTTTTATATGAACGATAAGGATTGATGCGCATGGAACCATTTAGCATTCCTTTAGAAACGATTTATTTATATGGGTTAATCATTTCCGGGGTATTAACCTTAATTTATGTCTTATTTGCAGATGTCTTTCATTTTCATGGGTTTGGAGACGGACTCGATTTTCTTAATCCTGTCCTAATCTTTGCATTTGTGACAATCTTGTCTGCAAGTGGTTATTTATTTGAGCGACTTTCTTCATTTGCATTCCTCTCCGTCTCTTCCTGACGTAATTTCATCATTTGAAATACTGAATACTCATTAAACAAAATGAAATCCTCCTATTAATCAAATTATATTGATATATTAATCAAAAAAAATTGATGATACTTTAAAAAAATTTAGCAACAGGTTGGCTTAAATATGCAACAAAGTTCATGGGATAACAAATGATTGAGTTCTTCTTGGATTCAGTTCATAATAACTCGATGTTCCACGTGTTTCTTTTGTTATAATGTTGGCATCTAATAAGATTAAAAAATAGAGATAGACATAATCCTCATCCCACTTCTCTTGATAGATCCCCCATAAAAAATGCCCTTGGAGACCATGCTGATTAATGGTTGTATTAAAGTTATTTTTGAAATAGTAGTTTTCTGTTTCGATAAGTACACAGCTTGGGGCTTGGAGTGGATCCCAACATCCTTTGTATTGTTAAGCGATGAGTTTTCTTTGTGAACTCGTAATGGTTTCTTGCAAACCGTAAGCGAATTAATCAAGAGAAGCAAGTTTTATTGCAAAAAAGCCACTATTCGAAGTGGCTTTTTGAATACGTCATTATTTAACGCTGAGGGTAAAAATTAAGGTATATATTGTTCTGTAATTTTAGTTACAACACCATTTTTAATCACAAGATGAAAAGGAGTTTGGTGGTCCTTATTCCGTTGTTTCAAAAAGATAAAAAACTGTTTTCTTGTAACTTTTTCATTCCATTTGATTTCGTATTGATTTCTAGTTTGCAATACAAATTGGGTGTTGTTTGAAATGTTAAAGGTACGTATTTTGGGATTAACGTTCCGGATCCAGTATCCATCAGGGGCCGCATCCATTACGTTGCGGCATTTACAATCCTTTAAAAATTCTCTGTCAGCAGCCTTACCAGTATACCATTGTATATAATCAAATTTTCCCACCCATTTACCTTGAACCATTTTAAAGGAAGTGATATAGGTAGTAGCTTTTACGGTTTTAGGATGTTTTGTAACACCCGTTTTTGCATATACTTGCGAAAAAGTTGAGGGCAGTATTAACAAAGTAAAAATCATTAATACAGTAAAAAACATTTTAAGTAATCTTTGTATATTCATGCGTAATTCCCCTCTTCATTAATTATTTTTATAATTACTAATATAATTAGTAGATGCTGAAAACAATGTCGATATAAGGTTTAGAAAAAAATATTATTAGATGTATTGATTAATGGTATTACTAAACAGAGTTGGTGAAGTTATGTCATTACTAATTTGGTTCTGGTCTCAAATAATAAATAATCTTTCTCCTCTGTGAAACACTATATTAAATCTATTTCTTGACCGTGTTAGGAACACTATTATTACATTGACAGTTAAATATATTACAAATTATTACATTATGTTAACAAATTTCGACATATTCTAGCAATCTATCAAAATAATAAGTAAACTGAAAAATAAATAAAGAGGTATATTGTGTGGGGGAAAAATGAAAAAGAAACTATTAACAATGATTGCAGCTACAGTATTTGGAACTTCGTTATATAGCACTTCAGCTATGGCAATGAATATCAAGGTAAAAAGTGGGGATAGTTTATATAAACTATCAAAAAAATATAATATTTCGGTTTCTAAAATAAGGAAAGATAATAAATTAAAAAGTGATAGGATATTAGTAGGTCAGAACTTATATATCTATGAAAAAGGTAAAGTTGCTGCTAAAAAGAGTACCTCGCCGTCTACAGTAATTTTTACAGTAAAAAAAGGCGATGCCCTGTCATTAATTGCAAAGAAATATGGTATGACAGTGACACAATTGAAGTCTTTAAATGGCCTGAAATCAAGTCTTATTAGACAAGGACAAAAATTAAAAGTTAGAGGCAAGATAACTACGCCATCTACTATGGCCCCGAAAAATACTTCTACTCCTAAATCAGTTGTGTCTACCTTCAATAAGAGCAAGTTGACAAAAGATGCAAAAGCAGTCATAGGTACACCTTACAAATGGGGAGGAACCACTCCAAGCGGCTTTGATTGTAGTGGATTTATCTACTATGTTATAAAAAAACAAAAGTCTATTCCCCGTCAGACTGTTGCAGGATATTGGAACAGGATGAAGCCAGTAACTACTTTATCTGTCGGCGATTTCGTCTATTACCAAACATATAAACCCGGTCCTTCGCATATGGGCATATATTTAGGAAATGGTAAATTCATTCATTCCGGTTCTTCCAGAGGAGTCGAAATTTCTGATATGAATAATTCTTACTGGAAATCCCGATATCTAGGAGCAAGACAATTATAAATTAACTTTCATTCTTTTACGGTCGCATTTTTTTACTGACTCCCGAATTTTTTCCTAATTGAAAACAAATAAATATCTGTATATTACACACACTTTAAATACATTCTTAGAAATCCATTGGTTATCCAACCGAAGCGGCCTCCCAAATCAGCTTACGAAACGGGGTGGTTTTTTTTATATGTAAAAAACACAACTCTTTACAATCAGCCTTTCTTTTCAAGAGCAATCTATTTTGAATTTTTTACAAGACAGTTGCATCTTATGGTCAATTTACTAAAGTCAACGCAATGGTTTAAATAAAACGGGACTAAGATTCTCAACGTTGCTGTAGTTATTTTCCTTTTATAAAGGCTAAAAAATATATGATATCACAAAATAAGGAAGGATTGGTGTTATTGCTGTATTGTAATAAAAAATTCGTTTTTTAAACAAAATGCATATTTTCTGCACACTTTTATTGTAGGATAGGTTTTGTAACAAATTTTAGGAGGGTTAATATGAAATCTAAAAAATTGTTGATTGGAATTGTTTCCTTGTTATTAATGTTAATGTTAGCTGCTTGTTCTAACAAAGATGATGATAAGAGCTCGGATAATTCTAATATGGATCATGGAAACATGCAGATGGATGATAAAAATTCAAATACAGATGATTCAAGTACGGACATGGGTGATATGGATCATTCTGGTACAGGTGAAGTTCCTGATGGATTAAAAGAAGCAAATAATCCAACCTATAAAGTAGGAAGCAACGCCATTGTTCATTCAGAACACATGGAAGGTATGAATGGTGCTAAAGCAACCATTGTAGGTGCATATGATACAGTAGCTTACGCTGTTACCTATACACCGACTACCGGAGGGGAACCGGTAAAAAATCATAAATGGGTTATTCAAGAAGAAATTAAAGATGCCGGTCCTAAAACCTTAGAACCTGGAACAAAGGTTACCTTAAATGCAGACCATATGGAAGGTATGATGGGGGCAACTGGGACAATTGATTCTGCAGAAAAAACAACGGTATATATGATTGATTACACTCCAACTAATGGAGGAGAAAAAGTAACAAATCATCAATGGGTAACAGAAAGTGAACTTTCTGCAAAATAAAACAAATATTCGTTTGTATTATGTGATAATCGCTATAAGAGGGTTTAAATATGAAAAGGGGTTGCGTTGCAACCCCTTTTTTCAATTCCAAAAAATGGTCCCCAAACAATATTGTCATAATTCCTGTGACGGTAATATAAAATCGGTTCAAAATTATTTATCTCCACGATTTCTGCACTTTTTTATGTTAACCTATTTCTACTCTTAGGGATTTTTGATACGTTAACTTATTGGTCCTGATAGATGTTCTTAAAAGAGGGATTGAAAGAACATTGACCCAAATAAGAATAAAAGGAAAAAGAAGGATTCTTGTTAATAATCCTTCTTTTTTATATTTAATAAATTTTCTTAAGTACAATGCTATTCGATATATTAGGCGGATAATTTTATCAGGAAACAAAGTTGGTTATTTCACTCTAAGAAATTGTATTTTATATAATAAATGTAAGGTTTTATCCTTTTACTTTCTTAAATTAATTTTAAAGCTTGTTCCATGCCCTACTTGACTTTCAACAGAAATTTCTCCTCCATGGGCTTCAACTATTTGTTTTACAATAGCAAGCCCTAATCCAAAGCCCCCAGTAGCTCTTGAACGGGATTTTTCCACTCTGTATAAACGTTCAAAGATATAAGGAACATCTTCTTGTGGAATTCCTATTCCTTGATCCGTTATTGTAATTTGAATTGTTTCATTCTGCACACTTGCTTTTATAAAGGTAGTTGTATTCTCTTTTGAATATTTAAGACTGTTATCTAACAAATTTAGGATTACTTGTTCAAAACGGGAAGGGTCTATATTTATATAAATCGATTGGTTACAGTCTAACTTTAGTGTTACTCCTTTATTTTTATAGGCTGGTAAAACCTTGTCATAGATCGATTGTAAAAAAATGCATAAATCAACTTCTTCTTTAGAAATTGAGAAAGTATTTTGATCTAATTTTGCCAGTTCGAATAATTCTTTGAGTAAGATGCTTACACGTTGAGATTCTTCGCGAATAATATCCAGGTACTTGAATCGATCTGTTTCATCAAGTTCCTTCCTTTTAGCTATATCAGCATACCCATTAATATAGGTTAACGGAGTTCGAAGTTCATGAGAAATACTAGCCAAAAATTCATTTCTCTCTTTTTTTAAGTAATTTAAGTCATTAGCAAGAGTCTGAATGGAATGTGATAATTCACCTAGTTCATCCCTAGATGGAGTAGGAAGTGTGACCGAAAAATCCCCTGTACTTAATTTTTTCGTTGCTTCTTTCATTGATATTAGGGGTTTTGTTAATGCCTTTGATAAAAAGAAAACCGTTATAAGCATAAAGAACAGTATTAATATTGATGCCAAAAGAAAATGTTTATTCAATTGAGAGATTAATTTCTGAACCTCATCAGTTTTTTTAAACATATACACATATCCGGCTTTTTTTCCGTTTTTATTGAAGAAGGTTAAGGTTGCAATATATTCTTCTTTCTTCCAATCGGATTGGAGTATTTTTCCGTTTCTCGGTAGGGTATTAACTTGTTTATCTAAAATTGCCTGTATGTTGCTATTGATTTTGCCGGAGGAAAGTAGTACTGCACCTGTAGTGTTGGTTATTACGACTTCAGTATCTGTATGTGATTCCATTAATCCAATATGATGTAAGGTTGCAGCATCTGAATTGATTTCTAATACGGCACAGTGACTATTACCCCTTGCCTGTAGAGCACTTAGCTCTTGATGAACCTGTGAGTGTACTAAATTATTGTGTAAGAAAATCATAGAAAAAGATTCGATTAAAACGATACAAATTAAAAACCATAAACCTAATTTAATGGATATTTTCATGCCGTACACCTCTTATTTTAATACAATCATTTTAAATTACTTTTGTGAAGAAAGTTTGCAGAAGTTGTGAATGATTTAGGTTATTTTAACCGTTATAAACCAATGTACTTGCTAAACTCTCAGTGAAATTTAATATTATTTTTTATATTTAACATCTAAAAGCGGAATGATGTCCCTTATTCATTTTATTGTTAAGTCAATCCAAAAAGGTGTAACAGACAAAACGTATTTCAATCAATCTTAAATATTTGACGAAATTTTGTATTTTCCTGAATGGAGTAACAAGTTTAATTTCCCTGTTCTATAATTAGAAATAATTTATTTACTTTAAAAATGTCAGTAAGGAAAGGCGGAAAACATTCGCAAGGCAGTCCTAAATGACTAGTAGAATGGAGATGTCTATATTGGAAACTACAAGTAACTATTAAAAAGAATTAATTAATATTTTGATAGAAATTAATCGCCTAGTAACCGAACATTTAAAAGTTCAAACAAGCGTTTTTAATCCTCCAGGTAGAAAAAGATTCATTTTCAAAAAAAATGATTACGAAAGCCTCTTCGAAACGAACAAAAAAATACAAACTGAGTTATATCAAGTAATAAGTAGAATGCACAAATCAAAAAAAGAATTAAATATGGATCCATTCATCTACGGGGGAATAAAAGATTATGCTCTTTTATTTCATGCCTCTAGTGAAAAACTTACACGGATTATTATGGAATTAAGTCTTAAGGTTAATAAACAAAATAACTTAACAGAGGAAGACTAGTCGATGAACATAAAAAAATAGATAATTCTAGAATGCAAAAAGGCAATACAATTCAAAGAATTGCGGTTCTACTTGCCCAATAAATACGAAGGAGTAAAGTCGCTATTAATAAGAACCTTGTCTTGCTCGCTTTTGTTTATTAGCAGAAATACATCGTTCAATTGCTCTATTTCATCGGATTTAGAGCTAATGAAACAAACTTCCCAGGTACGATTCCAAACACTAATCTACAGTTCTGTAAATTGTAATAAAATCTTGTTACTTTCTGCACAAGGATTCAAAGAAAATTATTACTTTCTACACTCTTTTATTATGTTTACGTTAAACAACTTAATGGTAATAGCTAGTTGAGGAAAGAGGGAGCTGTATGAGTAAGATACTTTTAGTAGATAAATGAGGAACTAATGCTTCAGTTATTAAAGCTTTATCTTCAGCCACATGGTTTTCATTGTTATTCTGTTAACAGTGGAACAAAGGCTATACAATATCTATAGGAACACGCTGTTGAGCTCGTATTAATGGATGTGATGATGCCGGAGAAAAACGGTTGGGAAGCTGTAATGGAGATACGCACATTCTCTAATGTCCCCATTTTATGTTAACTGCTAGAGACCAGTTTCCTGATATAATAAGTAGTGTTGAAATCGGAGCTAATGGTCATTTAACAAAACCTATTAACGAAGAACAGTTATTATTTCATATCGAAAATTTAATTGAAGACGGTCCCAATATTCGTCAAATGAATTATTTATGAAATCATAGTTGACCAATTGATGATAATAATGAAAAATGCACAATTTCTCGATATTTTTTTGTTAGATTAATGACATAAGCAATATAAATTTGTTTAAAAAAAGACTGTTTGAGGTGAAGTAATGAAAAAGGCATTTGTATTATCAGTATTATCTTTGAGTTTAATTCTATCTGCTTGTAGTTCAAAAGAGGATTCAAAGATCATATCAGTAAAAAGCGGGAAAAAAATTGAAGATATACATGGAGTAGGTGTTTCTAACGATGGGACAACCTATATAGCAACTCATGAAGGACTTTTCTCGACTAAAAATGTAGGAGAATCTTGGAATAAGGTGGGTTCCTCAAATGATGATTTTATGGGATTCCATTTGCGTTCAGATGGAACGATGATGACAAGTGGACACCCTGGTACAGACTCTGAATATCCGAACCCAATGGGAGTTTTAATCAGTAAAGATAAAGGGCTGCATTGGAAAGAGGTAGAGTATGTTGGTAAAATCGATTTCCATACTTTAACAACATATCATCACGATCCAAACGTCATTTATGGACTAAATGATATGGGTACCGGACAATATGGTGCTGGGATTTATAAAAGTTTAGATGGTGGAAAAAAATGGACCAAGGTGGAACCAAAAGGATTACCAAGTGACCTTATGAAAGTTCACTCCCTACTGGTTCTCCCAGAAGATAAAAATACCTTGCTGGCGGGAACAGAAAATGGAGTTATGATATCAAAAGATGGTGGATCAAATTGGGGAATTTTTGATGATACCCGTCTTATAACAGCCATGACACTTATGCCTAATGGAAAAGACATTATTGCTTACTCAATGGACAATGTGGCCAGAGGAGTCATGATTTCTCAAGATGGAGGACAATCTTGGAAGAATATAGGTTTAGATCTTGACCAAGATGCAGCCTCTTCAATATCAGTAAATCAAAAGGACGAAAAACAAATTGCGATTTCCACATTTTCAACCTCTTTGTATGAAACAAAAGATGGCGGGGGAAATTGGGAGCAAATTATTACATCCGGAAAGTTAAAATAATGAAAAAAAGCAGTGATTATCAACTAGATATCACTGCTTTTTCAATGGATAAAAGTTCATTGAAAGGATAAACAGGTACTTTATTTCTTCCTTGATGCTTCGATTGATAAAGTCCGTAATCAGCACAAGGTATAAAATCTGCTATCGATAAGCTGGCTTTGGGTACAATACTAGTTACTCCTACACTTGCAGTAACTACTCTCTTAGTTTTAAGCGTTTCTATTGCAAAGCGTATTTCTTCAGCTACCTCATAAGCATTATTCAATGTGGTTTCAGGTATAATAACCGCAAACTCCTCACCACCATACCTTGCAACCATATTTCCGGGGATTTCGATCACCCTATCAACAGTCGTTGCTATTTCCTTAAGGCAATCATCCCCTGAAAGATGGCCATACGTATCATTGTATTCTTTAAAATAATCAATATCGAAAAGAATGAGTGAAATAGGTGCTGCTGATTGGCCTGCTTTTTCCCATTCGTGAAGAAGGTAATTATCAAAGGAACGACGATTTGAGATACCGGTTAAACCATCTCGATTTGTTAGGTACTCAAGCTCCATATGGCTTTTTAGAATTTCCCTTTTTTGAAGCTTTGAAATGTCATAGATTTTCCCTAACCACCAGCCAAGAACAATATAAAAAAGTGAAAAACCTATTTCAAATAGACCAATTTCAGGGCTTTGATGAAATATCCCTTGATGGTTTATCCAAATAAGTGAATTGGCTAAAACAAACAATACTCCGATTACTCTACCTATATATCTCATGGACACCATTCCAAGTTTACTTTAACATAATTCATTTTAAACTATCTTGGACTTCTTTATCACTAACTATTTGTAAAAAACATTAACATTATATGAAACTTTTTAACTATGTAGATATTGCTTTATAGAAAAATGGGAGACCAGAGACCTATCGAATTAAATTAAATTTAGAAAAAACAAAAACAGTGATTCCTTTAGTAAGAAGTCACTGCTTACTTTCTCTTTCCTTTAATTAATGAAAATTTTATCATTTATAGGTACTTTCGGGACCTTCCTTTACCCATTTATACCCAATTCCCCAAACCGTAAAAAGATGACTATCAATTAGAAATCCCGCATTCCGTAACTTTTCTCGTAAATTCCTAATATGGGAATCGATAGTGCGATCATCTATCTGGGATTTAAGCCCCCATATAGATGACAATAAATGATCACGGGAGTACACTTTTTGAGGATTTTTTATAAACAAGCCAATTAAAGCAAATTCTTTTGGTGTAACTGGAATTACTTGACCTTTATATTTCAATTCCATAGATTCTTCATTCCATTCTAGGCCATTGAAAACAAGAACATACTTGTTTTCTGTTGAAGTACTCGATCTTCGGAACAATGCTTCTATTCTGGCTAATAGCTCCTCTTCGTTAAAGGGTTTCGTGACGTAATCATCTGCCCCATATTTTAATCCCTTTATAACGTCAACTGTTTCACTCCTTGCAGTTAGCATTATAATGGGGACATTTGAAAACTCTCTTATTTTTTGGCAGGTCGTCCAACCATCCATTTCGGGCATCATCACATCAAGGATTACTAGATTAATCTTTTCTTTTTCAAAATAAGTTAGAGCAGCCTTGCCTGATTCAGCCTTAATGCATCTAAAACCATGAGGAGCTAAATATAGGCCTAAAAGGTCAAGCATACGAGTTTCATCATCCACTAGTAAAATTGTCTTCATATCTCCACCACCTAAACAAAGTTTATATCATTATCATAGAAGAAATATATGAAGAAACTTTGCAGATTTCATAGTTTTTTCATATATTTTAAAAAAAACTACCTATAAAATTTTTGGTACTTCAATCTTTATTTCAATTTTGTGTCAAATGGGGATATTTTTGCAAATGACATATTTTATACAACAAAAACTCAAAGTTTCTGCACACTTTTTTATTAAAGTTTAAGTTGTTAAGCATTTATCGTACTTTACACATATTTGGAATGAGGTGAAGACTTTGAAGGGAAAATGGTTGTTAATGATTATCCTTGTGGTTGTATTTTCAGGTGGAAGAATAGCTTTGGCAGATGGAGACCATAGTAAGGTTCCATCAACATCTAACCTAAATGGCCAATCGGAACATGATATGGAAGGCATGGACATGAGTGGAGGAAACAACTCTGGTAGTCATGATACAGAAAGCACGAGTGGTGATCATAGCACAAGTGATGATCATGATATGGAAGGGATGACTGAAGGAGAAGACATGGAAGGCAGTGGTGGCCACGGTCATGAGCCTGTCAAGGAAAAACCAGCAAACATTATGGTTTTAGGAACTTTTGGTGCGGTCAATCTTTCCTTTATTGTAATTGGCGTTTGGAATAAGTGGTTTAGAAGAAAGGATGGTTCCATTGGCAATTCCAAAAGATAAATTATCTAAAGAGAACAAACAAATAGAAGAAAAGAAGCCTTATAATCTATTATCCATCCCAATTGTAAAAAAATTCATTCAAAGCAAATGGTATCCAGGAATTTTTCAATGGATAGTACTCGCTGTTTTTTCAGTTATTGTTTATGAATTGGTAGCAGGAACAGTTGATCCAACTCGAAATGTTGGAACATCACTGACGTGGGTGTTATGGTGGCCATTAATTCCAATCTTTTTCTTAGTAATCGGTAGATTTTGGTGTGCGATTTGCCCATTTGGTAAAGTAAGTGACATTATTAGGAAAACGATAGGCAGTAATCGTCCTATGCCAAAGTTCTTAAGAAAGTATGGACTTTGGATGATTGACCTTTTCTTTATTGCCATTACCTACAGCGATCATATTTGGGGTATTGTTGAATCACCGAGGGGTTCTGGTTATTTACTTCTTTTACTTGTAACAATGGTAGTAGGAACATCAATTTTTTACGAGAGAAGAACATTTTGTAAAACTTTGTGTTTTTTAGGGGGACTTTCAGGTAACTATTCACGTTCTGGTTCATTAGAACTTCAAGGCACACCTGAAATATGTAAGACTTGTAAAACACAATCTTGCTTTAAAGGAAGCGAAAAAGCAGAGGGTTGCCCGATGTTTCAGTTTGTGAGAACAATGGATACTGCAGCTGATTGTAACTTATGTGGGGACTGTGTGAAAAACTGCCCAAATAACTCCATTCGAATTTCACCACGGGTACCTACATCTGAATTATGGGTAATTAAAAAGCCTATGATTGAGCATACATTCCTCGCTGCAGTCATTATGGGTATTGTTTTTGTTCAAAACATCACAATGGTAAATATATGGCAGGACATTTTAAAAGCAATCGGTTCAATAACCGGAACGGATAATTATAATGTAAACTTTACTGTTGCCTTTATTATTTCAATGGCTATCCCAGTTGGTCTATTATACGGAACTGCAAAAATTGCTACGATAACAGGTGGATCTGTAGAGAAAGTTAAGAAAAACTTTATTCGGTTCGGTTATGCTATTATTCCATTGGATTTAGCAGGACACCTTGCTCATAACTTTTTCCATATCATTACGGAAGGAAAAGCAATCTGGTACAACTCTGCTGCATTATTTGGTATAAATGTAACAAGGGGAGACCTTGCATTTGCTCCAGCTTCCTCTGTTCAAATGCTACAGTATATCATTATTGTAATCGGAATGATTGGTTCTATCTATACAGTTTACCGTATTGGAAATAAAGGCTCCTTTAAAGCATTGGCTCCATATTATGTATTAATGATATTACTTGCAGTTGCTAATATTTATCTTTTCTCACTACCAATGATGCATCGTGTCTAATAAATTAATAGATTGGAAGAAAGACTAGATTTTCATAATGGAAATCTAGTTTTTTTTCTTAACAAATTTGGAGGTGGAAGAATTGAATAGAGGTCCTCTTTGAAAATTTTTTATTTACAAAAAACAAGATCGATTATCGGAAAATTGAGTAAATTAAACAGGCCAAGATATTTTAAGAAAAATGCTTATACTTTATAATTAAATTAAAAAGAAATAACTAGTCATTTTACTTAATCTCTAATTATTTTAATATAATTGTAATATTTTAATAGATTAGCAAAATTATCCACTGAATTTCGTCTATAATGGAGGAAGAAAAATAAAATAATAAATCAACAAAGAGGGAATGAACAATGGGGAATCTAAAGAGCGGGTGGAAGAAAGGGACTTTAATTGTCATAATTGTTATTGGGTTCTTGTTTGCAGGGGTTTTTGTGAGTAATTATTTTAAGGCAAAAGCTGCAAGCGGACCTATTAATCACAAAAAAAATGTACTTACAAAAAATCCAACCTCTGAATCAATTGTACCGGACAGAAAAGATATAAAACTGGAAAAAGAACTGATGCTAAAGCAGCAGGATGAAGCTATGTTTTTGAGAAATAAGCAAGAACGAGAGCCTAATAAGGTGGCAGAAACTACTACTACTGATACTACCTCGGCACAACCTCCCACAAAGGGAAATGGGACTCCACAACCAAATAAGGAATCCAATGTAACGCAGCCTGGCCAAAATAATACACAACCCGGCTCCAAAAAAACCGTTTACTTAACATTTGATGATGGTCCGGCGGCTTTCTCTGGTGACATCATCACACTTCTAGAGAAATATCATTACAAAGCGACATTCTTTATGATTGACGGAAATATTCGCAGATACCCTGATGCAGCAAAACTGATGGTTCAGTCCGGTGAGACAGTTGGACTACATGGTATATCACATGATCAGAAACTTTTTTATGCATCGGCAAATTCTGTAATCGCTGAATTAACCCAGAACCGTCACACATTAAAAGAAATAACTGATGTCGATTCCTATATCATGAGAACGCCTTATGGCAGTGTACCGGATATGACGGCTGAATATAGAAAAGCTGTTAATGATAATGGGTATTCAATGTGGGATTGGAATATTGACAGTAGGGACTGGGATTATAAAGACGCACGGTATGTCAACAGTGTGATTAAGCAATTAAATAGAATGGCAAACCACGAAGGACCAATCGTTATTCTGTTACATGAAAGAAAGGAAACACTTGCCCATTTGCCGCAGCTGCTTGATTATTTAAGTAAACAAGGCTATGAATGTAAAGCAATCGATAGCAGAATGACCCCTTACCAATTTAGAATTAAAAGTTAGTCAAAAAGACAAAATACCTACAGTTTTGAAATACTAAACATGTAGTTAAATATTTTTTAATGTATTTTATATAAAAAACAATCCAATACGCTGGGATTGAATTACTTTTTTTCGTTTTTTCATATTTAATATATAAATTAATGAAAAACTTTATAGGTTTTTAATATAGAGATAACTAAAAAAGCCCATGATTACCGTGGGCTTAAGTCATTATTATAATCTGAGGAAAGATTCATTAAACAGTAATTGATTGTTTATGCTTCCATTCTTAATCTTTTGTTCAATTGAAAAAATATTAAGGCATGATACTAATTCCGTTAGGTGTTTTACCAACTTTTATAGTTTTTAGGACTTTATTTTGGGAATTATCAATGACAGTTACAGTATCTTCAAACATATTCGTTATATAAATAAATTTACTATCTGGGCTTGTAACGACTCCATGTGAACCTTTACCTGTCTCAATAGTTGCCACCACTTGTTTCGATTTTAAATCAATCTTTGTTAAAGAATGAGAAGGCACATCTTCCGTTCCTTGGTTAGCGACAAAGGCAAATTGATTATCAGGCTCAATATATACTTGAGCAGGACCGTTACCTACTTTTACTTTGTCAATGTTTCCTGTAGCTAAATCTACAATAGCAAGTGCACTTTCTTTATTCACAGTAACGACTAATGTCTTGTTATCATCTGTAATACCTGTTGTAACCGGTGTTGCTCCAACCTTAATCTTTTTGTCCCCTTTCATACTCTGGAGATTTAAAACGCTTACCGTGTCTTCCCCCATATTTGCCACATAAGCAAACTTACTATCCTTTGATATTCTAAATCCGTGAGGTCCTTTCCCAGTGGAAATAGTTTGAACGATCGAGTAATTATTTGAATCAATAACTGAAACAGTATTGTCTTCATTGTTTGTAACTAAGATATACTTTCCATCTTCCGTAAAGACGATGTGGGCAGGGTGATTTCCTACTTCCACTTCTTTAATAACCTTATCTGTTCTAGTATCTAAGAATATCGCTTTTCCCTTCATATCCATTGAATCATTATTACCGTGCATCATTTCCGGAACAACCGTGGCAGCCACCACTTTACTATTAGGTGAAACTTGAACGTTATGGACGGCTCCATCAACCTTAATGTTTGAAAGAACTTTTTGTTCATTCATACTGATTTTTGAAACACTGCCACCCTCATTTGCTGTATATATGAATTTGTCCTCACTAATAGAGGAAGAAACTTTACTTTCAGCTTTTCCCTCCGACTTCTCATTTCCATTATTCTTTATATTCCCACACCCTGTAAGAAATAAGGATAGTACTAAAATACCGATGAAGATTGCAGCTAAATATTTTTTCATATCGTTCTCCTCCTTTATATTTACAAAGTCATCATAGAGTTTAGGGGGGGGTACATGTAGTGATTTTCGTCACATCGGAAAAAACATTATGTATTTTCTTTAAATTTTTGTGAAATCCATATTTACTGCAAATTTATCCGTTAAAATAAATTTTTCCTTAAAGAATAAGAAGGCCGGTTTGAACAAAAAATACCATTTGACACAAGGGGAAATGAATTGACATCTTTTTGGAAAATTTGATAAATGCACAGTTTCTCCATATTTATCTGCTAAAGTTAATAGTGTAAAAAGCTAGTTTCTAGATAGGATAACTACTTTGAACAATCTATTCTGTAGTAAGAGAAAGAGACTTGTGGACATATTGTGAAGTCGCATAAAAAACTAAATAATTTTTAACAACGCCTATTTACATAGGATAGGGGGGTATGGTAAATTAGAATTAAAGGAGGGATGGTAATGAATAATCACGATCCTGTTAACCTGAATCATTCTAATGATCACTGTGATCCTTTAACATCGGAGCGAAAGAGTCATCATTCAGATAAAACAAAACAAAATCTTATTTCTAGATTAAATCGTATTGAGGGACAGATTCGTGGTATTAAAGGTCTGATTGATAAAGATACCTATTGTGATGATGTTATTACGCAAATTGCAGCAACTCAAGCAGCTTTAAATAGTGTTGCTAAAGTTCTTTTGGAGGGCCATATGAAAAGCTGTGTGGTTGAGAGAATTCAAGAGGGCGACCATGAAGTTGTGGATGAACTGCTAACTACCATTCAAAGACTTATAAAAAAATAATTCATATAAGAAGGGAAGTTTTAAAATGGAAAAGGTAACATTAAATGTTCAAGGAATGTCTTGTGGCCATTGTGTAAAAGCTGTAGAAGGAAGTGTTGGTGCTCTTAAGGGTATCAGTACCGTTAAAGTTGATTTAAAGGCCGCTAAAGTCGATGTTGAGTTTAATAATCAAGAGGTTTCATTAGAAACAATTAAAGAAACTATTGAAGATCAAGGATATGATGTGAAATAAATATGGTGAAAAGACGTGCTAGTTGCTAGCACGTTCTTTTCAAACAAAAATATACCTATATGGGGTATGAGGAGTTGGCTTTTATGAGTCAAAATTTAAAAGAAACAAATTTACAAATCTCAGGTATGACCTGTGCAGCCTGTGCGATAAGAATTGAAAAGGGTCTAAATAAGTTAGAAGGCGTGGAAACAGCCAATGTTAATCTGGCTTTAGAGCGTTCAAATGTTAAATATGATCCGGAAAAAGTAAATGTTGAAGACATTGAAAAAAAGATTAAAGATCTAGGTTACGATGTTGTTAATGAAAAAACGGAATTTGACATAACCGGTATGACCTGTGCAGCCTGTGCTACACGAATTGAAAAGGGGTTAAATAAATTAGATGGTGTCACGAAAGCAAATGTCAATCTGGCACTTGAAAAAGCTACTGTTGAGTACAACAGTGCGGTCCTCACGTCTGGTGAAATTATTAAAAAGGTAGAGAACCTTGGTTATGGTGCTCAAATAAAGGAAGATGTACAAGATACAAGTGATCATCGACAAAAGGAAATTGAAAAACAAACAGGGAAGTTTATTTTTTCAGCCATCCTTTCATTCCCTCTTTTATGGGCGATGGTGGGTCACTTTTCATTCACTTCATTTATTTGGGTCCCAAAAATGTTTATGAATCCATGGGTGCAATTAGCTTTAGCTACTCCGGTGCAGTTTTTTATTGGCAAACAGTTTTATGTTGGAGCTTATAAAGCATTAAAAAATAAAAGTGCCAATATGGATGTCCTAGTTGCTTTAGGTACGTCGGCTGCTTATTTTTACAGTTTATATTTATCATTGATGTCAATCGGAAGTATGGAGCATTCAGTAGAACTTTACTATGAGACTAGTTCCATTCTAATTACGCTAATTATTCTTGGAAAACTTTTTGAAGCAAAGGCTAAAGGAAGATCATCAGAAGCCATTAAAAAACTAATGGGGCTTCAAGCAAAGACGGCAATTGTTGAAAGAGATGGAGTAGAACAAGAAATCCCAATTGAAGAGGTAATTGTGGGAGATATCGTTCATATTAAACCTGGTGAAAAGATACCAGTAGACGGAAAGATAATGGAAGGTCGCTCCGCCATTGATGAATCAATGCTCACGGGTGAAAGTGTTCCGGTTGATAAGACCATTGGTGATGAGGTAATAGGAGCTACTATAAATAAAAATGGATTTTTATTAATTGAAGCAACAAAAGTGGGCAGAGATACGGCTTTAGCTCAGATCATAAAAGTAGTAGAAGAAGCACAGGGGTCTAAGGCACCAATTCAACGTCTTGCTGATAAGATATCCGGTGTTTTTGTTCCTATTGTTGTTGCTCTCGCCGTGCTAGCTTTTATCGTTTGGTATGTTTGGGTGGCTCCTGGCGATTTTGCAGAAGCACTAGAAAAATTGATTGCAGTTTTAGTTATCGCTTGTCCTTGTGCATTGGGTTTAGCAACGCCAACATCTATAATGGCAGGTTCAGGTCGTGCTGCAGAATATGGAATTCTGTTTAAGGGTGGGGAGCATTTGGAAATGACCCATAAAATTTCTACGGTCGTATTAGATAAAACGGGTACCGTTACAAACGGAACACCTGTTTTAACAGATGTATTCACAGCTCAAAGTCAAATAGAAGATGAATTTTTATCATTAGTTGGCTCTGCTGAAAAACAGTCGGAACATCCGCTAGCACAAGCCATTGTTCAAGGGATTAAGGATAAAGGGATTCCATTAAAGATTGTTACAGAGTTCGAAGCGATCCCTGGATTTGGTATTAAAGCAACCGTCGATGGAAAAGAACTATTAATTGGCACTAGAAAATTAATGAGTAAAAACGATGTTGCTGTAGAAAATGCATATACTCAAATGGACGAATTAGAAAAGGTTGGGAAAACGGCAATGATTGTTGCTATAGATTTCCAATATGCCGGGATGGTTGCTGTAGCAGATACAATTAAAGAAACCTCAAAATCAGCCATAAGTCGCCTTAAAAATATGGGAATAGAAGTAATAATGATTACCGGTGATAATCAGCAGACAGCAAAAGCTATAGCGGCACAAGTTGGTATTGATAATGTTATTGCTGAAGTTCTTCCTGAAGGTAAAGCGGATGAGGTAAAGAAATTACAGGCTAAAGGGAAGAAGGTTGCGATGGTTGGTGATGGAATCAACGATGCTCCAGCTCTTGCAGTTGCTGATATCGGAATGGCTATTGGAACAGGCACGGATGTTGCAATGGAAGCGGCCGATGTCACCCTTATTCGCGGGGATTTAAATAGTATTGCAGATGCAATCTTCATGAGTAAGAAGACTATTCGTAATATTAAGCAGAATTTGTTCTGGGCCCTTGCTTATAATACTCTTGGTATTCCTGTCGCTGCTCTCGGATTCCTTGCACCTTGGTTAGCCGGTGCAGCAATGGCATTCAGTTCAGTATCTGTTGTTCTCAATGCATTACGTTTACAAAAAGTAAAATTGTAGAGGTGAGCATGATGTGGAAAAAGTGGGCACTTTTAGCGATAGCTTATTTATTAATAGTAATGGTTGGTTATGGAATATATGTATCAGTAGTGGGATCGGATACGAATCCTACTCATCAAATGGATGTAAAAGGTGATTAATCACATAAGGAAATAAGTGAACTATTAATGACAATTGTATCCTTCGTTATCAATCTTCATAGAAAATGCAAGTATATTTTATATGATGGAAAAAAGGAAGGAGTGATTGTTATGGAATGGTTATTTTACTTGCTCGTTTTACTTTATCCATTTGTGATGATTATTTCTATGAAAGGCAATAACCATCATGAAGATGCAGTTTCTCCTGAGGAGATAGAGAAAAAATTAAAGTTTATTCAAGAGGAAAATAATATGCTTCGTGATGAAGTTGATTTTCTTTCAGAATTGGTAAAATTAAAGTAATCGTTAAAGCCGTTTTCCTTGTAGGTTACGGCTTTTTTTAATTTCGTTTATTATAAAAAATATGTAATAAATAGTTTTTTAACCGAATTTTCTTTGTAATTTCTTATCCTGCATACTTTCTTCATTAATTTACTCTATTATTAAAACATATTCTATTCATAAAGAAATTTAATGTTTTTTGTAACAAACTAAAATTCTTTGTCTTAATGATAAATGAAAAGAGGGGTAGAAATGTTAGGGATATTTTTAGCCGGTGCAGCTCCGGGGATGGCATTACTAAGTTACTTCTATTTAAAGGATAAGTATGAACCTGAACCTATTATAATGGTGTTCCGCACGTTTATATTCGGTTCGATCCTTATGTTTCCAATTGCATTTATAGAATACATTATTGAAACTGAAAACATTGTGGGATAAAGGAATTATTTTTGTTGATCTATTAAGTACCATTTTAGACATCATAATATTACATAGGCATACGGGGGAATTCTTGATCATAAAAAGGTATTATTAAAAGGAGCAATCTTGCAGGGCCTTAAACCAGGCAAAGATGATGCTCCTTTTTTGTTGTCCATACAACAAATCAAGTAACGGTTAATTAAGTAGAAGAAACAGTATGAAGTTGAATTATTGCACTTATGATTTCGACCCTGAACGTTGCTTGAGGTTCTTGCGGAATCCGTATGGGGTTAAGCCCCGCGGTTTGTACACAGAAAGCGTCGTGGCAACAAGCAAAGCCAATATTGCAGCACCTGAAGCAACCACGAGTTGAATCTGAATGCGAAGATCGGCACTTGAGAGTGTTATTTTTGCTGCTTCACCTGCAATATAGCTAATTGGCTGCATATGAATTAGTAATACGAAAGTGGACAGAATTGTAATAAGGAATTTTATGAGTATCCAATAGTGCCGGAACAACCCCCATTTGGAACCCAGTGACTGTATTATTCCTGTAATTAATGTTGCTAGACACAATGGAACGATGATAAAACGGGCAATCAACTCCATTGCTAGATAGACTGCATGCACTAATTGTGTATCTTTACTTGTTAGACCACTGATGGCAAGAACTAAAAAACTAGAAACCGCACCGAGCCAGCCTACTGACGCTGTTACGTGAGCAGTGAGTGCTAACTTGCGTAGTCGGGGAGTCAGAATCATGAGTGTTATTCTCCTTTATTTATAGTACTCGAGGGTGGTGTGTGGTGCATACCAGGACCACCAAGGCTATTACCGGTTAGATGTAGGATTATAACTAACAATAACAGGATAAGACCAATAACCCCAAATATCTTCACCCATCTTAGTGTGCTTGCAGTCAATCTGTTTTCCGTTAAGGGCGAATCTTCTTGAGTAGTTTGTTTTGACGATAATTTTTTCATTTGATATGTCCTCCTCATTGTTTTCATAATTTCTCAATCCAAAAACAGTATACCAACGTTATATGAACACGCGGTGAACACGTAAACTACTCAATTTAAGTTTTTTTAGAAGCATTAGGAAGCGTAAATGTAAAGGTTGTTCCTCTTCCTACTTCACTTGCCACTTGAATTTTAGTTTGATGAAGATCTAAAAGGTGCTTAACAATAGACAAGCCGAGTCCAGTACCCGTCTTTTTGGTTCGAGCTCTATCCGCTTTATAAAATCGTTCCCAAATAGATTTCATGTCCTCCTGACTAATTCCCATTCCATAATCTCTAATAGCAATTACTGCTTGTTCTTCTTTTTTCAAAAGCACTTCTACCGAACTATCAGGTGACGAAAACTGTATCGCGTTTTGAATCAAATTGACAATTACTTGATCAATCCTATCTGGATCAGCGAATACGTAGATGTCTTGTTCCTCTTCAGAAATCAATTCAACATTTATTTTCTTAATAACAAGTGCAGGTTCCATACGAGCCACAACTTGGCGAACCAACTCAGACAAATTAAAAATAATTCGGCGGATTTCAATCTGCCCTGCTTCTATACTAGCTATATCAAGAAGATCATTAACCAACCTAATCATTCGCTCAGTTTGCTCTTTCATAATCTTAAAATAATGGTGTTTTCGTTCATTAGGAATCGTATCGTCCAGAAAGGCACCGACAAATCCATTAATTGATGTAAGAGGGGATCGCAAATCGTGTGAAACATTGGAAACAAAGTCCATTCTCAACTGATCCAATCCGGCTAACTCCTGTGCCATAAAATTGAGAGTCTCCCCCCATTCTCCCAGTTCATCATGCGTATTGATTTTAACTGGTTGATTAAATTGTCCTCTAGCAATTTGGAGGGCAACCCGATTCATTTCCCGAAGTGGAGATGTGATTCTTTTAGACAGGTAGTAGGCGAATAAGCCTGTAAACGTAATAGAAATAATTGATGCTAAAAAAAATAAATACTTCATTTGATGTAATGGATTAAGATCTGAATGGGGATTGATGTTAGTCAGATTGTTTCGAAACAACAGATAGGAAGCAATAGCAAGAACAAAATGAGATACAAATAGTATGACAATATATGTGATAAACAGCTTCAAAAAAATACTTTTTATCCGAATCACTGATTGTTCACCTCAAACTTATACCCAACTCCTCTTATGGTTTTGACCTTCCAATAAGGGTTGGAATCTCCCAGTTTTTCTCGTATCCTTTTAATATGAACATCTACTGTCCTCGGATCGCCTTCGTAATCCAAACCCCATATTTGATTTAACAACTGCTGACGTGTAAACACTTGATTCGAATTCGAGACAAGAAAATGGAGCAGCTCCATTTCCTTGGGCGGTAATATTATCTCATGGTTATCATAGATTATGTTGTATTGTTGAAGATTAATCTTTAGCAACGGAAGGTCAAGGATCTCATTTGTATAAAACAGCGGATTAGACCGACGGAGTACTGCTTTTATCCTTGCTATCAGCTCATTTGGATCAAAAGGTTTCACCAAATAATCATCCGTTCCTAGTTGGAATCCTTTAAGTTTATATGAATTTTCACTTTTTGCAGTTAACATGATAATGGGAGTTTTATCAAATCTTCTAATTTCCTTGCAAACCTCCCAACCGTCTATTTCAGGTATCATAATATCCAGAATGACAATTTCAGGAGGGTTATCATAAAACATTTCTAATCCCTTCAATCCATTGTTTGCAATATTTACTTGGTATTCGTTTTTTTCAGCATATAAGGTAATCAACTCACAAATATAAGGATCGTCTTCAATTACTAAAATTTTAACTTGCTTTTTCACTGATTGGCCTCCTAATTACATTTACTTTTATTATAAGCATCTTTTTATGAACAGAAAGTTAACATTAGTCTTTCTTGACTAATAAAAGTAGCTTTAAGATTAAGGAAAAAAATAATATCTCTACAAGGGACATCGATAGGATATATAATCATTTAGCACTGGAATCTTTTGATAAAGAAGATCCGGTTACTTATATACTTGATTATTTAATAAAGAGAACCCCAAGTGATACCGAGTTCTACTTAAGTTTCCAAAGCAGGGAATTCACTAGGTCACCACAGACAAAATATATATTGGAAATGATTGGAAATGCTTTAACAAATAATACAATAGGAAACCTTCCTCTATTAGGAAGTCAACTAAATATAGGTCTTGCTGGATTGTTAAAGAAATATGGAGGTTCAAGAACTTATTTTAATTTTACTGGAAAAGTAAATTGATATTAATGAATACTCAAAAACGTACATTTCAGTTTTTGAGCTTCATTTCTTTTAATTATCTAATTGATTTACAATCTTTTGAAAATTGCCGAGTACCGCCGTGAACAAGATGTCGCCAAAGCACGTGCTGACCAAGCCTGCGACCTTGAAAGTGCACGTTCGAAACAAGAAGTAATGGAACAGGAAATGCAAATCAAGATTATTGAAAGACAGAAACAAATTGAATTGGAAGAAAAAGAAATTCAAGACCGCGAACGTCAATACGATTCGGAAGTGAAGAAAAAAGCGGACGCCGACCGTTATTCTGTGGAACAATCGGCTGCCGCAAATAAGGCAAAAGAAATGGCAGAAGCAGAAGCAAATAAATATCGAATCGAAGCAATGGCTAAAGCGGAAGCAGAGCGGATTCGATTGGATGGTCTTGCCAAAGCGGAAGCGCAAAAGGCACAGGGTTCGACGGAAGCAGAAATTATTCGCTTAAAAGGGTTAGCAGAAGCCGAAGCCAAGGAAAAAATTGCCGAAGCATTCGAGCAATTCGGACAAGCGGCAATCCTAGACATGATTATCAAAATGCTCCCAGAATATGCGAAGCAAGTCGCTGCCCCCTTATCCAATATTGAAAAAATTACGGTTGTCGATACGGGCGGCTCTGGAACGAATGGCGGTGCCAATAAAATCACCAGTTATGCCACCAATTTAATGGCTAGTCTTCAATAATCATTAAAAGCATCAAGCGGGATTGATGTAAAGGAATTAATTGAAAACTACTCTGGCAAGTCGAATGTAAGAAAGAGCATTAAGGAATTGACAGATGAAGTGAAGAAAAAAGCAGAATAAGAAAAAAATCCTTATCGATGACGATAAGGATTTTTTTACCCCAAGATGAGCTCAAAGGTTGTTCCTATATTGCGGCTGCTTGAAACTTCAATGGTTCCGCCATGAGCCTCCACTAATTGTTTGACGATTGAGAGTCCGAGTCCGGTACCGCCGAGAGCACGCGTTCGTGATTTATCGACCCGATAAAATCGCTCGAATATTCGCGGTAAATCTTCTTCGGGGATACCCTTCCCTTCATCCTGAACAATCATGTGAATCCCTCCGTCGATTCTTTTAACGACGACGTCTATTTTTGTTTGTGGCTCCGAATATTTCCGTGCATTATCAAGCAGATTGAGGATCACTTGTTCGAAGCGCATCGGGTCAATTTTTGCATAAAGATGATCCGGGCATTCGAGAATGATTTCCATCTGGTAATCCATGAGAGCCGGTGAAACTTTTTCAATGATTGTTTGAAAATAAGGTAATAGATGAACCTCTTCTTTTTCTATTGAAAAAGTATTTTCATCCATTTTTGCGAGATTAAATAATTCCTTCACTAGTTTCGATAGCTTGCCAGTCTCTTCAAAAATAATTCCTAAATATTTATCTCTGTCCTCATTGTTCGTTCCTTGTCGGCGGGCAATGTCTGCATAGCCCTTAATATAAGTCAGTGGAGTACGGAGTTCGTGCGAGATGCTTGCAAGGAACTCATTCCGTTCATTTTTTAGAATTTCTAAATCACTTGCTAACACTTTAATGGATTCCCCGAGCTCTCCGATTTCGTCTTTGCCAACGTTTGGCAAGGATACAGAAAAATCTCCCTTGCTGATCCGTTTTGTTGCTTCACTCATTTGAATAAGCGGGTGAGTGACAAACCTGGTCAAAAAGATAATGATAATAATCATAAACAAGAGGGAAAGCAGGCCAGCAATCAGGAAATGCTGGTTAAGTCCGGAAATTAAATCTTTGATTTTTTTTGTATTTTGAAACATATAAACATAACCGTTGATTTTATTATCAACAATTACTGGGCTAATGGAAGCGATATAAGCTTCGTTTTTCCAGTCGTCTTCTAAAATTAAACCCTCGTGTGGCACACTTTTTAGCTTAATATTCATGATTTTTTTCATTTCATCTGCAACCTTATTGGACGACATATAAATCGTTCCATCTGGTTTTGTCAGAATCACCTGTGTATCGGTCTGTGCCTCCATTATGGCAATGTGCCGAATGGTTTCATCATGAAATGAAGCCTCGAGGATCTCACGGTGATTATTCCCTCGTGTCTGGAGAGAAGTTAACTCTTCATGCACCCGGGAATGAATGATATTATTATGCAAAAAAACCATCGAAATGCCTTCTAGTATAAAGATTGCAATAAAAAATAGAACGCCAATTTTAACTGATATTTTATTCATATGTCCAAGCACCTCACTCCCTAAGCATACTATAGAGTTTGCTGTACGAGCGCCTTATTTTGTAGCAAATTTATTAAAAAAAATGGACGTCCCACCAATTGGGACGTCCGAACTATATAAAAAAGAGAGGTTAAATTTGGGATGAGTAAGATGGTGTTGAACCAACTACTGCATCAATGAGGTGATAACAAAAACTTGGGAGTCCTTTTAGTTATTCCCTCATTCCTAACTACACTCACATCTTACCGAGAAAGATTGAAGATGTTATGAAGAACTTGTGGTGAATTTGTGAAGTTACAAACATCACAGACTTGAAATGATATAGTTATTATGTGGGGAGTGGTAAAAATGAAGATATTATTAGTAGACGATGAACGTAGAATTATAGAAGTTCTTGAAGCCTATTTAATAAGAGAAGGCTATGAAATTCATAGTGCAGATAATGGAATTGATGCCTTGAAAAAAGTAAAAACACTAAACCCTGATTTAATCATATTAGACTTAATGCTGCCCGATATATCTGGTGAAGAAGTTTGCCGGCTGGTCCGAAAAGAATCGGACGTGCCAATCCTGATGCTGACAGCCAAATCGGCTGAAGATGACCGAATCAACGGAATCGTGATGGGGGCGGATGATTATTTAACCAAACCGTTTAGCCCTCGGGAAGTCGTTGTTCGCGTGCAAGCTATTTTAAGGCGTGTGAAAAAGTCGGAGAAAGTAGAACGACTTGAATTCAATGGAAAAAGGCTTGTCATTGACTTAATAAAAAAGGAAGTAACCGTTAACGGAGACTATATTACCCTAACACCGATTGAATATAAGCTGTTAACCAATATGGCGGTGAATCCGGGCCGGGTTTACAGCCGGATGGATTTGCTTGAAAAGATTCAGGATGAAGGCATGTATTATGAAGGCTATGAACGCAGTGTGGATACCCATATCAAAAATCTTCGAAAAAAAATTGAGCTGGATTCACGGCAGCCAGATTTTATCGTGACGGTATTCGGGATGGGTTACAAATTTGGAGGCGTATTAGATGCTGCAAACGCTCCGGTCTAAAATTCTCTTTTATTTAATACTCATCTCAATGATCGCCATCATCATTGTGAGCTTTTTTATCCAGTATGGATTTGAAGAGAGTTTCAGCAGCTATTTAGATCACAATCGGGAAAAAAAGATTGATCGGATTATTACGGAAATTGAAAAGGATTATAAAAAAAATGGCCATTTTACCAGTGACCCAGTGTTTGGGCTCTTGCACGAACATGCGATGACCGAGCAGCTTTACTTCCAATTGTATGATCGGCTGGGGCAATTGCAGATGGATTCCTCGAACATCCGTGGCATGTTGAATAGTTTCGGGTTAGCTGAACCTGCTCCAAATGGTGAAGAATGGCATTCCAAGACCTATACACTAAGGGTAGATGATAATATCATTGGGAAACTTGTCGCCATCTATCCGAAAGGTTTAATTGATGATGAGTATACATTTATCCAAACGATTCAATTGTACATTTATGCAGCCGTTTGTTTGACGATCGTGCTGGCAATTATCTTTAGTATGCTTTTTTCCAAAAAACTCACTTCAGGATTACAGAAGCTATCGTTTGCGGCAAATGAGCTGCAGAATCATAATCTTGACATTCGGATTCCATTATCGGGCTTGCCTACCGAGGTAAAGGACATTGCGATTTCGTTTAATAATCTTGCAGTGTCGTTGGCAAAGGAAGAAAACTTAAGAAAGCATTTTACGGGTGATTTGGCCCATGAGCTTCGCACACCGCTGGCCACATTGAGAAGTCAAATTGAAGCATTTCAGGATGGTATTTGGGAGCCGACTCCACAGCGTTTGCAGACAACCCATGAAGAGCTAATGCGGTTAGTAAGGCTAGTCAATGAACTAGAAAAGCTTCTTGCCGCTGAAAATCCGCAGATTCGATTGGAAAAAATGGAATTGGATGCAGGAAGTGTGCTGGCAGCGTTATTTGAGATGTTTCTGCCGTTGTTTACAGAGAAGGGTGTCCATCTCCATATAGAGGAACCTGTTCAGGACGAAATGTTTGAAGCAGACAGGGATCGCTTGATGCAAATCCTGTCAAACATCCTCAATAATGCCCTAAAGTATACGCCAGAAGGAAAAAACGTCACTATTTCTGTCCAAACGGATATGTCGGGCTATGTCGGCTTCAAGATTCAAGATGAGGGATCAGGGATGGCTGAGGAAGATATTCCGCATATATTCGAACGCTTCTACCGCGGGGACAAATCACGAGACCGCAAAACCGGAGGAGTTGGAATTGGCCTCTCGATTGTAAAAGCATTAATGGATGCGCATAGGGGCGTCATAAAAGTAAAAAGCAAGTTAAATAAGGGAACAAGCGTTACCTTGTGGTTTCCGCAGGAAGATTAATTCTAAATAATAAAACAGAAGGCCTCTGCAATACGCAGCGGCCTTCTGTGCAATTCACTCTTGAAAAAGAAAGGATGTGATTAAATGTCATTGTTGATTTTATAGTCAAGTTGATTGGAGCGGAAGGCGCGAAGACTCCTGCGGGAGGACGGGGCAGGGGAGACCCCGCAGGCGCATAGCGCCGAGTTATCATGAACGAAACTAGCTCCTTACTCGTAAATTCGTAGGTTAATTTGGTAAGAATGTTTAATGTTGAAAAACAAAAAATCAAAT